>JBJOKO010000125.1:0-7758 GCA_046046035.1 Bacteroidota bacterium
ATTTCCATGAATTCACCTTTGTTGTTTGAGACTACCAATTTTCCATTTCTGAAAGACAAGTCAGCAGGTGAATTTTGGTCAGACCAATAAGATATTGGCACAGATGCCGTGCTAGAAATAGTGCTACCATTCAATGAAGCAACAGTGTTTAAATTCCATGATTGAATAGTTCCATTTGTGCTTATAGTATATCCAAAATCATTCGAAGGATTTGCAATACACTTTACAACACCTGTAGCGGAAGAACTAGAAATTACAATAGCGGCGCCATCGATATAAAAAGCTTTCAAGGCTCCGTCAGTTTGAACCAATAATCCAGACATTTCTTCAGGCTGCTCATACTTGATTGTTACATCTGCATAGTTCCCCGTTGAGAGTGAAAGCCAAGTTGGCATTACATTATTAATTTCAAATGTGAATTTAGCCTCCGTTGTAGTCGCTGCTACAGCGGGGAAAGGTGCATTCAACGAATTTGAAAAATGAGTATCAAGAGTTTTAATGTTCGAAATTCCATCCAAATACATTGGCACAACCCCACAGCTCGTTTCAAATAGAATACGATCTAGTTCACCGTTATTTCTCAGACCAATAAGTTTCTTAATTCCTCCTGTTTCATCATAATAAGGAACTAATTCCTTGTAAAAATGATTTGCGGGACTGACCATTTCCCAAGTTTGTCCGGCATTATAAGTTGCGTAAAGTTTAGCTGATTCGGGATTATCGCCGGAAATTATTACGCCTTTATTCTCATCAAGAAAATAGCTATCATAAATATTTGATTTCAGGTAGGTGTCAACGCAGACTAGATCTGCCGCATTGGTTCCATTCCAAATCCAATTTTTAAGCAAGAACAGTTGTCCATCCGCACCATGCATAGAGACAATCCCATTACCACCTTTATTACTTCCGAAAAGATAGTTTGTTTTAATCTTCTGTTCAACTATTGTCGCCTGAAGAGGGTCGAACTTAAAGATTTTGGATTTCCTAAAATCATTTACTAATACTGAAACCGCCAAGTAAATGTATGGTCCATGTACTGTTGCAGAAATTATGTTATCTGTTTCAGAAAGAGATACAGCAATGCTACTCCATGAAAAACCTCCATTCGTAGAATGGTAAATCTTGCCTTTGTCGCCAAATGCATAGATACTCGATTCACTTAAATAAATAATTTGATTCAGGTCAGTTTGAATGAGTTCTTCAGAGGCTATTTCAAACCATGATAGACCACCATCGATTGTTTTTACAAGAGCTCCCTTTTCACCTACCGCGAAACCAATGGATTCTGTAGGCATAACTATGCTTTTTAAGTTAGCACCTAAAATGTAATTAACTCTTGTCCAAGTGCTTCCTCCATCTGTTGTTTTATAAACTCTTCCAAAGTCTGAAGCAAAATTCTCGAAAAGTTCAAAAGGAATATTTCCTACTAACCAACCATTCGCAGCATCTACCATTTGGATTTCTGTTACAACCAAATTAACTGGTAACCCGTTTGTTTGATACACTTCAGATATATCCATAGGATCATGGTCAGGAAGGTATTGACGTACCAATTGATTTAGACTATTATATTCATACTTCGTAGCCATCAAGTGATTGGTGAAGATGGTATGAGTATGATTTTCTCGGTCAAGATCAATTCTTTGAGCGAGCTCGTCTAGATCCGAATCGATATCCAATCTTTGCACACCAGCAGGAGGAATAGTCTTGATCAAATTTCCTACTTGATCATAATAGTATAATGTATAATGATGTTCCTTGTCTACATAACTTTCGTTGAGGCTTTCAGTTGGTTGAAGACAATGTGCATTATAAGAAGATACAAATTCTTGAGTTAGTAATGCAATGTATGATTGCCAAGCCAATACACCATTTCCATAAGCCATGTTTGTTTGACCTTGAAGACATGGATCGATATAATCTGCAATTGGAAACTCTGGGAAATCTTCAAGAAGACTAACTTCTGGTTCGCAAGGGGCTTCATTTTCACAGAATTTATCCAAGTTCAATTTATACTGCTCATCTTCCGGTATTTCGCTCACTTTTGCGTCCATTAAAGATTGAAGATAAGCGGCCCAATCATCAAGACAATCGCACAGTTCATTTGAAAAAAACACTTCATAACTTACTCTTGAGATTTGTAAATCTCTGATATGATAAAGTTCGCAGTATTCATTGAAGCTTTGTATAATTTCTTCATATTCTCGGTAGCTATCGCGCGAGCATGGATTACTTTCCCAATCTGTTTGATTGCAACCTTCCCAATCCACTATTGAAACAGCAGGAGAAACCGCTGCAGCATAATGATAGGTAAGATAAGGAGTCAGGTATCTCATATAACTTTCGAAACACTCACAATATCCTTCAGCTTCAAAAACCTCATATGAATCAACTACTTCAAGCTCACGATTGATATCACCTCCATAGTAAGCCGAATGATGATAGGAGTACATCAGTTTTTTGTAATTCATATAAACGGTTTGGCAATCCTTGCTGGTCATTTTTAATTGACCATCTAAACTTTTTAGTTTCTGTGGTAATTCTGGAAGGCAATCAGCGGATTGTTGAATTGATGATATATAGGCTTGAAAGGTCGCCATACCAAGACTATCTTCACAATATCCTAATGATTCAAATGTTTTCAAGGAAACCATTTCGTCTTTAGGAGAAAAGGTTTCGCACGTTTGATTATTTGTTTGATTTCCTGCCCAAAGGGAATAGGAGATCAAATAATAATTATACAAATCTTCACATTCTGCGGTCAATGAATAGTCATAAACTAGCCAATAGTAATAATCTTCTAGACTAGCTGGAGCAAAATAGAGATTGTTGGCGATCTCCAGATAATTCAAATAACTATCCAAGCTATCAGCAAAACTGCTATTGAAGAATAGAGAGTCAGAGATTGCTTCCAACTGAATTAGTCCTTGGTCAGAAGCTCGTATATTGTATTTATCAACTGCATTCAAATACCTCTGCCACTCTTCCTTTGGATTAGTATAGTTACCATAATTTATTGAGAATTCTACAATTGATTCAACAGTCTCGAAATCATCAACACCCGGTTTGAACTCTGTCAATTTTAGAATATACTCTTTGGCTGTATGATAACATCCATTCTTATAAAAAACACTATAGGAAATGAGTTCAATATAACCGACGTCGCCCGGATTCAAATCATTCGATGTATTGAATACTTCAACAGCTTCCTCATATTTGAAATAAGTAGAAACTGACGTATCAATTTCATACTTTCCTTCTTCATCTTCTTCATCAATACCGTCATCATCAAATTTACCATCTTCACAATCAACAGTGCATGCTTCCACATCCATACAAGATGATCCATATATATAGGTTTCCAAAGCGGTTGTTCCATTATTGAGTACAACAGGAATTCTAAAATTAGTATGATATCCTGAAGGGCCTGTTTCGCCGTAAACTTCCATATTGCCCAATGACTCAATAATTCCAAAATTCTGGAATCCATCATTAGTTAGACTCAGTTCTATCTGACAATCGGAAAATAGGCCTTCAGTTTGAGAACCTGAAATAATAAGGCTAACAAATTCAAGAGTTTCTTGATCTTCAATTTGTAATTGATAGTTTTCGGGCTCTACTAGGAAATGCTCAGAGATTTCTGAAGTGAAATAGAGAGATTGGTCAGGGTCTGTAATATTGTTCTGAAGTATATCACCAAGCCAATTTTCCAAATCATTAAAATTTTCAAATGGTTCTCCTTGACAAAACAAATTCGTAGGATCACCACAAATTCCCATTTGAATGGGTTGAATCCCTTCGTTTTGCTCATAGGTAGCCTTCGCATGGATAATACATACCAATACATTATTGGTCCAAACTTCAAAACTGAAGTTATTTTCAAATTCACTTTCAATATTTGAAAAATAATCAGCATTTGCAAGGAAATTCCAGTTAGATAATGCCGGCTCAGAGGATAAAAGTTCCAAATAGATTTTGTAACCAGATCCTGGACATCCTACTTTCAAAAGACCTGAACTCGGTTGAAATGCGGAAGTTATATTTGATGCCCCCCCAATATAGTTTTGAAGTGTTTGGCCAAAATTAGAGCTTGTTGAATTTGAAATTGTGAAGCTTCCAAATATTCCTTGTGTTCCTTCTCCTTGGATCCAATTGAGCATTTCAAGAGTTTGTATTGCTATTTCAGTTGGCTCACATCTATCTTCAAAATGACATTGACCTAATGGAAAACATGAAGTACTACCTTGAATATCTTTCCAATCCAGTTCACCTGTCACTTGATCAATCACTCCCGCTTGAATGTAAAAAGTGTACGTTCCGTTGCTAGAATTTACAAAGGTTAATTCTCGAAACTGATCCACATCATCCCAATCCCAAGCACCCACTTTTAGTAATTGTAAATTACAAACTACAGTTGATTCAGATAGATCACTGATTTGTACCATCAATGTATTACCGGTTTGTAATGCTGTCCAACCCCAATCATAGGTGGTAGAATTTTGATCCGCATAAAAATCTTGAAGTGCATAAATCAAACCTCCAAAAGATGAATAATCTAATAGGCTAATTTCGGTTGTCGAGTTTAACACCTCCTGATTAGCCAGTTCGCTCAATAAATTTTGAAAACCAAAATCAACAGGGCATAGGCCTGTTTGAACATACATATTATATGCATAGTCCTCCATGGTCATGCCAAGTGCTGCCTCAACATTTGGAACATCCGTAGCGCTAATCCAACGAGGTTGTTTAGATTTAAAGTACATTTTTAAATTCAATCCACAAGGTTGATCAAGGTCGTATATAGGCCCATTTATGCTAGGTTGAGTATAAAATAGTGGATATGTTTCAAAAAAGTTCCATTGATCTTTACCAATGCAGTCATTAAAGCACAAACAGTCATCACAAGTCATGGCTTTGAAATCAAAGTATCGCATGACAATTTCATTTTTTGTAGCTAGGTAAAGTTTAGACAAGGAGTTCCATTCTGCTGTAAGCAGCTCTTCATTTTCTTGAGATGAAATACCTGAAATAGGTTGACCAAAAGCTATCATCCAAGGTTCAATATTTATTCCATTTCCAAATAAATTTTGTGCTCTGTTCATCAAAGCAGCAACTTGTGGCATTGTATAAGTTACACCATTGTGAACAATGTAGTTGTTATATTTTGAAAGCATATCGCCTCCAAAATCTCCGAAATCGATTGAATGAGTGATGAACACATCTTCTGGCGCACTGCCTGCTGACTGATCTGTCCAAGGTATTAAGGTAAAACCAGCGCCTAGGTTGTTTACGTTATTTAAGGATATTAAATTTGATTGTGCCGCTAGGTCAAGTGTAATTGCATTGTATAAAAGTGAATCAATAGCCCTGTTAGACCAAGGATTTATTGCTTGGTTCTCCTCATAATTATAGAAAGAGATACACTCTTGATAATAACAATACTCAGGATGATAAGTGATCAAAGACTTAGCCCAACTAGCATCCCAACGATCTACAAAATCTTCCACATTCAACAATTGCTCAGGATATACATAAAAAGCGCCAGAAGAAATTTCTATTTGCGGTTGAACTCCGTCAATTATTCTTGGATTGAACTCACCATTGAAATTTTGAGTTACATAAACTTTCGTTCTCGCATTATAAGCATCTCGATATTCATGAATAGCTTCATTGCCTTGATAGAACAATGGTAAGCGCCAATGTGCTTCGGAATTTATATTACTAGGTAAATTGTTATCCACATCCAACAAAGATGTACTGTTTTCAATACTAGTATGGACCGCATAGGTATAATCTAACCCACCTCCATTCGGTTCTTGTACAAAATCGTAGTTCGCATATTGTCCACCAGGACATACGTCTGCTATCATCATCTCGAATGGAACAACGCAAGGATCGTATACTTCACACATTTCTTGACACTCTGAATAGTGGAAATACCAACCATCATAGGTGCCTCCGTTTGCAACATAGTCGTCAGCTGACCCCAATGACTCAAGGCAAGATTGACAATCAACTTCACAATCAGATGGATCATTTTGATCCATTTCTATATCTATAAATGCTTGATCTGCAGTAACGCAGTTGCCAAATTGATTAGTCAAATATTGATTCAAATAGTAGTCCCTAGCGGCTTCATTTATTTTCAACACTTTTGATATGGTGTAGGCGCCGATACCCAATGTGATTGTTTTAGAAGACTCAAATTGTGTAGGATTATTGACACAGTTTGCATTAAAAACTAACCCACTTTCATTTGAAACATAACCAACGCCAATAGATGGGGATTCTCCATTAATAAGCCATAGGTCTTCTCCGCACTCATCTATTAGATGAATTTCAAGATCATATGCACAATTTATACAAATGCCATCATCAATACAATCAATTGAAAGAGGCGAATGTTCTAAATTATAGTTGAAAGAGTATTCGGCAGGATAAGTCACTACAAATGTCTTTGAGAACGAAATAGTTTCGTCTACTGTATGAACAACATTTGAATTATCAATTGACGTTGAAGGGGAATCAAATAATGTTACATTTAAGTTCGCAACACTTGACAGAGTAGTACCAGATTCCAATTCAATTAGATTATCAGGACTTTCTCCAGCAAGAGCCGTCGCTATCACTCGTCCCTCTTGATCAAGGTAAGAAATGCTTGCTTGACCATTTGGATCAATTACGGCATTTTTTTGATAATGTGAAGCGTAGCCAACTTCTGATCCAAAAAGACGATCCAACTCTATTTGAACTGGAGTACCATACAGATACTTTGTAGCGTGTCCCGAATTAATACCAAATTCTTGTCCAATACCGCCTTGAGAAGAAATCCTTCCTGTGTTATCGGGAGTGTAAACTACTTGGCTATAAACTTTACCATTCGCATCTGGCAAGAAAGCTTGATACCCTTCTTGATCAGGATTATTCTCTGAATAATACATTGCAGCGCCGCTTGATGTGCTGAAAGTCAAATCCGGGGTGCCACACGTTGCGACACTTTCATCAAATAAACTAGGATTAGGATTAACTAAAGCATTTTCCGCACCTACTACTTGATTAAAATTCGGATAAAATCGAAGTGGACTTAATTGTTCATTCTGGGTACATCCATCCAATTTGACAGGCACTGGTAATATATTAATTGCAGGTCTCCCTTGGTAGTCATATGCTGTTTCTCCAACAATTACATTCTTATCTGAATTCAAACGTGTAACAGACTGACGATTCCTCAATGTTCCGTCAAAATAACTAATTACCTCTTTCTTTTTTCCTTCTTCAGCAAACGACGTTGTTACTTGCCAATTCAAAGATTCCTCATGTGGAGTGTTCACTTGAATCTTTGATTCGGCCACATCAACATTGGAGGGGTCGTCTGACCATTGCGTAAAATAGAATTGATCAGGCGAACTACTGTAACTACCAAATGCACGAACTCTGCAAATAAGATATCCATGATCAAATAAATTGGGAATTGTGTATGTATTATTGGTTGTGGATATTCTTGTGCTATTGTGTTTGAAATCGAGTGGCAGCTCTGCTGCAGTTAAATATTGGTTTGGCTCTGTCCCGTAGTCATTAATAAAGGTCCACTCCAATTGATATTCAACAGCTCCTTCCAATACATCCCATGTTATAAGAAAATCATATACTTCCTCAGCACCATCACAATTTTGAGATTGAGGTACAATATTCACGTTCGATACCACGGAACTAGGAGCTAAGGATTGCATTACAACGGGCATCATTGTAATTTCTATA
>JBJOKO010000126.1:0-7727 GCA_046046035.1 Bacteroidota bacterium
ATCGTTTGCTCATTTTTATTGAAATATATGATTCCCCTTTTTTTTTTTTTTATGATTCTAAATATAATTCCAGAATTGGAAACAATCTCTCTGAGGCGAGAAAAAATATTTGGACCTCAGAGCAAAACAGAGAACGACTAATTCATATTACGCCCCTTCAGGGCAAGAAAATGGGAAAATGGGGAAATGGGAGAATGGGGAAACGTACTTCGTACCAGAACTCAAAACTACCAAACTATCAAACTACCAAACTATCAAACTATCAAACTACCTCTCGCCTTTGATAACACGGAAATCCGGCATTGAAGGACTCTACCTCCATTTGCCCTTATTCCTATCATAAACCCTATGCCTTCCAAAAAGCATTTCCGCTTCCAATGCGTAATCATTTTCAAGAGGCTTATACACTATTTGGTCAGCGAAATATCTTTCAATGAAATTGAAGTCAAGGTTTTGTTTGATCGAAGTTATGTCGGTCGGAAATGTAGAATGAACCTTCTGGAATTCCTCAATTTCAATTGTCACTTGCTCAGCAACACCAACTGTAATGTGATCATGAACTTTGATAAGGCTAAAACAGAGTACCAGATTCATAAATCCAACCCATGTTGCTATTCCTGCATACTTTCTTAAGATCAAATTCCTTGGTTGCCAGCGAGCTGTATAAGCTGAAACTCCCAGGATAATCATACTCGTTATAAATCCAACAAGACTTGAAAGAGTGAATAACAGAAGGACTAAAACAAGAAAAATGTACACCACCGACTTCCTCAAAACGGCGCTAAATTCAGTGGTCTTGAACTCAAATGAACTTATCAATTTTCTTCGATTCTCAATATTCCCATTGATAAGTTGTTGAATGAATTTTGTAAGCTCTATTTCATCCAAGTCGACTTGACCTAAATGAATTTTAATCTTTTGGTCTTCCGCTACATCGTTCACTTCATCACTCCAACTATTGGGACTGTCAGCGAAACCCACAATATCTGTAATTACCAAAACAATATGCTTCTGAGTATATTTCTCTTCGGAATAAACATCAATAATCTGTTCCCATTTTACTTCATCTCGTTTTGATTTCTTAGTCCAAATACCATATTCAGAAATAATAATTTGTGGTCGTCTGTCTAATATTTGAAAAAATCCTGCTACAATTCCAAGCCCGAAAAAGCAAATGCCCAACCAAGACATGAAATAACGATTCGATCCATATGAGGCGTCGGAAAGCATAAAATATCCCATCAATACAAATGGCAAACACATTCCAATCACCTTCAAACCAAAGCTCCTCGACTTGAATATTCGAATTTCATTCATTGACGCGAATTTAGCTGGAAAGAGGGAAGGCATAAACATGCTTCTCACTGTAACCTCATCTCTTGGTTTTGACATGTGAAACATCACGCCTCTTTACCATATTTTCCACCATGGTTTTATTTGTTCCTCGCTTTATTTTTCTATTGATTGATTTGTTTCACTATTAGCTTTCAAATGAAATTCTGGAGGATTGTGTTTCAATTATCCTTTTCCGCATTTAGGATTGTGTTCAAAATGTCATCCTTTTTTGGAAGTTCCGCTAGATGAGAACTTAACTTCTCTTCTAAATCAGTAAACGTACTATTCTCGTTTAGTACCTTTGAAGCGTATTCAAAGGGATATAAAGACAACACAACACCGTTTTGATCGTATTTCAAGGTCATGCCTCTTAATGGATACTCAGGTTCTGAATCTTTATACAATTTAAAACCATACTTATTGATGAGGTAGTCACTAAAAGAATAAGCTATAAATAAAGTTGCTTCTTCTTCGACTATTTGATAGGCTTTGCAATAAAGCACGAATCCAAAACCTTCCCTATCCAATTGATCTAGATTCGAAGGATGATTTATTGGAGATTGTACTAATCTCTGAATCTTATTGGCCATAAAATAGCCTTCAATCATTTTGAAACAACCATCCAATACTACAGGATCTATTGTATCCTCTGTATATCTATTGTCAAAATACTCTTTAGTAAAAACCCCAGAAACACCAGGGGCAGAATTATTAGAATCAGAGTCGGACTCCTCTTCATTTTTTTTGCTGGAAAATAGTTTTTTAAAAAAATTCATATAAGTAGTTTTTAGCTGTAATGCGAATATAATAGAAATGCACAAACGATTTCCCAATTCGCACTTCTCCCTATCACTCTATGACATATGTACTATATAAATGGGGACTACCACCAAGCTCCACTTGCAATTTCTGAAAATAGTACCCCATTCCTCTATTAGGTATCCAATCATAGCGAATTGAAATTTCCCTTTCATAATTCATCTTTTCTACATCCTCCATAAAATCCAAATAAACACCAGACTTGAACAAAGAATCTTGATTCATTCGAATTGTGTTTATTAGCCTAATGATTTGAATATTCTCATCATCTGTAATTACTAAATTGCTTTTTGTATCGAGAATAATAATCGATTGCGAAACCAACCTCTCCAGTTGGGCCTGATTTACGATATTCTTTAAATCCATGTTTGGCATTTTAAGAATATCGTATCGCTTTTGACTAATATAGTCCCATTCCTTGTGGTTTGGAGAATAGTCGTAAAAATTATTGAGATCTATAAGCATAGAATCTTTGTCTAGCAAATAGTATTCATTCAATGTACCACTTGTATTTTCAAACCCCTTGATTATATGAATTGTATCAGACTGCAATAAATATGTTCCCGTAAACACGTGATTTCCGAAATGTCCAGAAGAGGTCCTTATGAAAGTACTGTCCTTGTGAAATTCAAAATTCCAAGAAGTCATTGCCCATTGTCCACAGAAGGTTTTATCGAAGGCCTGCCCAATGCTCAATTCAGAAATGAAAAGAATTGAAAACAGCAATATCGTTTGAAGTACTTTAATCATTTGGATAATCTTCTAGCCTTTATTCGGCCTGCTTTGATCGAACTTGTTCTGCTAATTTCTTTGGGGCCACTTCACAGTATGCTGTTGTAACAGCATCAATAAAAGATTCCTTCCGCACTGCTGTCATTTCAATAAGCGTCCAACCTTGTTTTCCCCATTTGTTGTCTACTGGAAATATGATGGATTTATTGGACAATGAAAAAACGTCTTGGTCAATTTCTGATAGCTTGATACAAGCTCTCTTTTTTACATCATCATATGTTGCAAAGATCTTCTTCTTCACTCTGAATGATGTTTTTTCAAAGTGAGGCTCTTCGGTCGCTTCCGGGAATGATAATGCAAGCTCTCTAAACTCACCAATTGAAACCATATCAAATCCGTTTATATAGATTTATAACACACCAGCACAACGCACTCCGCCCCCGAACTCAAAACTATCAAACTATCAAACTATTTTTAAGCACGCTTGTAATGAAGTTGAACGAGTCCTTTGTCGAACTGCTTTGAAGTAACAAGTTCTAATATCTGTTTCGGTCGACCGTCTTTGAAAAGTTTGATTCCCTCACCAAGTAATACTGGGATAACAGAAATTATAAACTCATCTACTAAATCATTTTTCATCAACTCATTTGCTATATCCGCACCTCCATCACAGTATATATTTTTCCCAGCCTGGCTTTTTAAGCGATTAACAAGCTCAGATAGGTCTTCTGAGTAAAATTTAAAATTTCCAATTGAAGGTCTGGCTGTTCTAGTCAATATGTAAACATCTTTTTCGGTATGTGGGTAATCATACCCCATTGCAATTACTTTTTCGTATGTCTTTCTGCCAATTATCACGGCATCAATAGATTTAACGAAATCATTATACCCATAGTCCTCGCCTTCCTGATCAACCATGGCTAAAAAATCAAGCGAATCATCTTTACCGGCAATGTACCCGTCTAAACTCATCGAAATGTATAGTATTACTTGTCTGTCCGTGATCATTCCAATTTATCGTCTTTATATAATGCTAAAATGTACTCCGTACTCGAACTCAAAACTACCAAACTATCAAACTATCAAACTACCAAACTCTCGGCTGGAGCATGCAGTTACTTCAGTTCCGAAAGAATAATCTTCTTCTGAGAAAGAGTATTGAACAATGCCTTTTCTCTCACCTTTGGATCGGGACTATTGATGAGCTCGAAATACTCTACTGGAACAACCTGCCATGACAAACCGTATTTGTCCTTGCACCATCCACATGATGATTCCTGACCACCATTGGTTGTTAAAGCGTTCCAATAAAAATCAACTTCTGCTTGGTCCTTGCAATTAATCACGAAGGAAACAGACTCATTAAACTTGAAATATGGACCGGCAGCCAAAATGCTAAACTCCATTCCATTAATTTCCATTATAGCAGTTTCAAAGTCACCACCACCAGCCTCAGGAGGGTTCGTGTATTTGTGATGCTCCTTCAATTTGGCATCTTTGAAAATAGAAAGATAATAATCCACTACTGCTTTCGCATCAGTAGTCTCCACCCAAAGACAAGGTGTAATTTTTTGAATATTCATTTCTTCTTTTTTTGTTTCAGGTTGATTAGAACTCGCCTCATTCTGGGCATTTCCACACCCCCCCAAAAGAGCCGCTACTGCTACAGACAAAAATCCAAATAAATACTTTTTCATTTTGATACATTCTTACAATAATAAAACAGATTTCTATTGTGGGGCAGGAAAGAGGGAAAATGGGAGAATGGAAGAATCGGGAAACGTACTTCGTACTCGAACTCAATACTATCTCACGAACCCACGACCCCACGACCCCACTACCTCAGTCCGAGGCTTTCCAACACCGCCTCAAACTTCATTGTAATGAGTGGCGCTTCCCTATCTCGATACGTTTGATCATAAAGCCTCAACCCATTAAGCTCGGCTTCGTACTCCTCGATGATTTGCATTTTCAGCAAGTAATTCAAATCTTTCGTTGGTTTCTCATCGACGAAATGAAGCTTGAATATTCCGCAGTTATCTGAGTTCTTGTAAATGACCGCAAATACTTCTCCGTCCTTACTGAAAAGTGATCTCACACTCATCCTCCATTGTGGTCTGAAATAATGCACGTCCGAAAAATCCTTTACTTCATAGATTGTTGTTGTGCCCAAAGCATAAGAGTATGCGACAATTACATCATCATTAAAATAATACGCAATTCCTGCTTTCTGCATAGACAAACTCTGCCAATGTCGTTTGAAATCAGATTGCTTAAATTCATAATAGGCATTTTCATTTGGCACTTCATCCAAATCTTCCACTTTTTCAATGTAGCATTTGTATGTTTCCTTAGTAAATAAACTCCAATCTCCTTTCAAATTGGGAACCGGCGTTTTCCCATAATAATATCCCTTAATAGAAAGCTCCCTGAAATCATATACGCTCTGAGGTATTTTATATACCCCCTTTTGAAATGGAATACTATCCAGAATGATATCGCGATGTCTGAAGCTCGGTGGAAAAATGGTCATGGTATCTTTTCCAAAAACGATATCCAAATAAAAATCAGCAGTAACATTCCCGCCTGCAGGCGTAGCTTGCGGAACGATATAATACATGCTTGAATCCTCTTCAAAATAATATGACCGATAATCATCAGTGGAATCAGCCAATGTAATATTCGTAGGAATAATCTGCCAATTCATATTGGGCAATTCAATCCTCTTTCCATTCCTAAAAACCTTAATAGCCAACATCCCCCCCGAAGGCCCCGGCTGTCCAAACGACAATAGTGAAATAAGTAATAAAGCAAAAACAAGAAGACCTTTCATTAGTGCGGAATTTGGTAAATACTAATCCCGCGGTACAGACGAAGCCAACAAACGTTCGAAACACACTTGTTTTCACTACCAAATAATATTACGCCTTCCCGGGGCTTATATAATTTCATCGTTCAGACACCCTTTTTCATTTGGGTTCACTAGGGTGCATTTGTTTCCACTTGGGTTCACTGTCTAACCGCCAAACGAGCCCATCAGCGGTCTGCCTTTCACCGCTTGAATAAGCGTCAACAACGCCAATATCCCGTAGGCAATAGCAAGTGCAACCGTCAACTTGGTGCTTTTTAAAAGATAAAAAGAGACAATAGGTAATACCTGCAAAGCGTGCATACCGATGAAATGCGCTACCCGCAAATCCCCCACTGTTTTGCTCCAACCTAGAATGAATAAATTCGAATTGTCGTTTACAGCACCAACACTATGATTTAATCGCGATCCCATCGCGAAGCCTTCAAAAGCAAAGATCACAAAAATGACCATCGCCAATCGAATGGCCCACACGTAGTAATTAGGCAAATCTGGAAACGTGCCTTTGAAAAATAATAGTCCTACATATCCAGTATAAATCGTCACAGCGCTAGCCGCTAACGCCATCATAGAATACAATGCAGAATAAACAGGAGTGCTAATATTGTAATGTGATAGCTGTCCCTTCGCCGCCTGAAGAGCAATGTAGAATATTTCAAATCCCAATAAAATCACAACGGACCAGTTGAATGCTTTGAAATTGAAATCAGGTAAGTAGTAACAATACCACCCCATCGCCCATGCAAATGTCAATGTAGAGAAAGCAAACTTAAATGGCTTATACCATGCGTTCACGCCATACACTTGTGTCGTGGTGGTCTTCGCTAAAATCAAAAACACAATCGACAAAAGAAAGCACACCAACCCAAAGTAAAATAAGGTCTCATTTCGTGCTTTTAGTTCTTGAATAAAGTCGATCATTTTTTTGTTTTTGTCATTAAACTTGAGTTGCTTCAAGCTTACTATTCAGAAAATTTTATCATCTCTTTTCTATCATAACAATACAATCCCATACCTCTTGTGCTGAACCAAATGTTATTGTCATTGTCCTGAAATATGAAGTAAACTTCGCGATTAAAAAGCTTCGTAAAAGTCATTTCGGGTGAATTGCTTGGAGAAGATGTTGAACTGTTTGAAGTCGAAGATGAATACCACAGTCCTCCAAGAGTATCTCCCATATCCTTTCCGTAATCAGCCGCAACCCACAAATTCCCTGCATTGTCTTCTAAAATTTCGTTGACAGAACCGTCAACTAAATCTTTCGGTTGATGATATTGACCTAAAGACTTTCCATCGTAAGCCCAAACACCATAGTGTCTTGTAGAAAGCAATAAATTCCCGTTTTTGCTTTGAACTATATTGCGATACCAGCCTTCTGCTTCTCGATTAATACTCTCAATCTTTACTCCGTCATATCGACACAGGCCTTCGTAACCAGGAGGCATTCCGGAAGTAAACCAAATATCTCCGTTCTTATCTTCGAGCATATCTGTGACTAATTTCAGTTTAAGACTATCAGGATTTATTACACTTTCGTCAGCCAAAAAACGGGAGAACCTTCCAGCTTCATAGCAATAAACACCGTCGCCTGTGCCAAACCAAATCTTGCCACTTCTATCTTCCATCATGCTCCACACGGTATACTTAGTGGACCAATCATTATAATAGTTATTGTCTTTTATTACAGGTCTTAGAGAAAAACTGATGGGAACACTCTTAATTTTATTTCCTTCAATACGACAAATTCCATTGCCTGTTCCAAACCAAATTGTACCTGATTTATCTTCTAGAATTGACCATACATTATTACTACTTAGGCCGTCTTTCATAGTAAATTGAGTAAACAACTTACCATCGTATTTATAAACTCCTTCTTCAGTTGTACCAAACCAAATATTGCCGTGCTTGTCCTGCAGGGCGCATTTAATATTTTGATATTCGTCTGAACCTAGTGTCTTTGTAAGCTTTGGCT
>JBJOKO010000127.1:0-7673 GCA_046046035.1 Bacteroidota bacterium
ATAAACTTGAAAAAGAAGAAAGCATCGATCTTTAAACCCATTTTTTCAGAACAAATGGCAATGTCGAAAGACGCTGTAGCTGGGGGCGAACAGGTGTATTTCGAACAAACCATTTTTGGAAGTGGAACAAATCAAGTTGAATTCGTTTTCGAATTGAATGGACTGAAATTATTCCCAGCAGGCAGAAATGAGATTGCACTCGAAGAAAGCGCTGGTATCGAATTGACGGAAGCAGGAGTTACAGACAAGGGCTTTTCTATCAGAATTACTCCGCGAGAAGAAAGTAATTTCGCGCAAATGGAAATTTATCTGACTTTATTTGATCCAGCAGTTCCTGAAGTTCTGTATTTCAAAAGAGCGGTCCTAAATGTGGAATATCAAGTCATCCCAGGTGAAGAGACGAGCCATTCATTTTTCTACCGACCTAACATTAAAGCGTACTAATTATTCTCCCAACACTCTACTAAGGGCTTTTGCCGCGGCAGTGTATTGTGGTTGAATTTGAAGAGCCATTCTATAATCTGCTTCGGCCTGCTTGAAATTATCCATGCTTTCGTAGCACAATCCACGATTGTAGTACGCTTGGAAATAGCCAGGGAGAATCTCAATTGCTTTAGTAAACTGCACGGCAGAAGAATCATATTTCTGCTGATATTCTAGCATTATGAATCCTTTGTTGAAATAAGCAGAAGCGAATTTTGGATCAATATTGAGGATGGTGTCATAGCAGGCAAAAGCTTTATTGAAATGATCATTTTTAGCATTGCCTGTTTCTTGATAGAACATTCCAAGATTATACCAAGGCTCGATGTAATGCGGTTTTACCTCTGTTGCTGAACGATAATAGTCTGCAGCAAGATTGTTTTTTTGTTTATGGTAAAGAAGTCCTGCTTCAATGTATGCGTCGTAGTATGTTGGATCTACTTCTATTGCTGTTTGATATGAAGAACACGCCAGAGTGGTATCACCCGTTTCTTTGTACAATCTACCTTTTAGATAATATGCATAAGGCAAAGCATTATTTACTTTGAGTGCGTTATTGATGTTTTCGATAGCGTAACTGTATTGTCTGTTTACGATATCAAGAGCAGCTTTTTTGAGAAGGCAATCTGTGTTTTGCGGAGAAAGTGCGATACAATGCACGTATTCTTGATACGCTTGTTTGTCATTTTTCATTTTGAAATGAATGTCTCCTTTCATTAGGAAAATATCTCCTTTTGTACTGTCAACTGCAATTGCTCGGTCTATGTCTTGGAGAGCGGATGAAAAATCATTTTTTGAGGTATAATATGCAGCTCTTTCAAGGTAATTGGAATAGTTATTTGGATCTGAAGTGATCTTTCCATTGAGTACTTGAAGTAGGCTGTCAACTGTTGAAGCTTGGTTGTTGACGTTATTAGAATCGCTAGAACCGTTGCCACAAGCGACAATCAGGATGCTAAGTCCGAAAATAAATAAGAAGTTGAATTTCATCATAATAGAAATAATGCTCTATACTAAAACAAAAAGCCCATGATTCGATAGAATCATGGGCCAAATTTGGTGCATTTTTTTACGCTTTCACCTTAGTTGCGATTGCTTCACGAACTTTTGCTTCGATTTCAGCTTGCAATTCTGGGTTATCGTCGAGCAATTGCTTAACGGCTTCGCGACCTTGACCGAGTTTGGTTTCGCCGTAGCTGAACCAGCTACCTGCTTTTTTGATGACATTATAGTCAACACCCAAGTCGATCATTTCGCCGATGATGCTAATACCTTGTCCGAAGATGATATCGAATTCAGCTTGGCGGAACGGTGGAGCTACTTTGTTTTTTACAACTTTCACTTTCGCGTGGTTACCGATTGCTGTTTCGCCGTCTTTGATTTGTTGTGTACGACGGATATCTAGACGAACAGATGCGTAGAATTTAAGTGCGTTACCACCGGTGGTTGTTTCAGGGTTACCGAACATAACACCGATTTTCTCACGAAGCTGGTTGATGAAGATGCAGCAGCAACCTGTTTTGCTAATAGTAGCAGTCAGTTTGCGCAGAGCTTTAGACATCAAACGAGCTTGTACACCTACGTTTGAGTCGCCCATTTCACCTTCGATCTCAGAGCGAGGAGTAAGTGCAGCAACGGAGTCGATCACGATCAAATCGATAGCGCCAGAGCGAATCAAGTTGTCAGCGATTTCAAGACCTTGCTCACCGTGGTCTGGTTGTGAGATAAGTAGGTTTTCGGTGTCAACACCAAGGGCTTCTGCGTAGAATTTATCGAACGCGTGTTCCGCATCGATGAAGGCGCAGATTCCGCCTTGTTTTTGACACTCAGCAATTGCATGAATTGCTAGAGTTGTTTTACCAGATGATTCAGGACCGTAGATTTCTACGATTCTACCTTTTGGATAACCGCCAATACCTAAAGCGAGGTCAAGTCCGATTGAACCAGAAGGAATCACTTCGATTGCCTCCTGAGCACTGTCCCCCAACTTCATTACGGCACCTTTTCCGTAAGTTTTTTCCATCTTGTCCATTGCTAATTGCAATGCTTTCAGTTTGTCTTTGTTGATTTCTGCCATGGTTTTGTTCCTTTTGTGGGTGCAATGTATGCACGTCACTTTGTAACCTATTTACAAGGTTGAAAAGTTTATATATTGTTGATTACTGATGTTTTGTTGGTCTGTAGATGTCCCTAATCACCAAGTAAGCTGCTAGGTATATTCCTGTGAATATACTTGCATACAATATAGGATTAATATGCGCCTGTTGCTGCGCAATCCCTTTCGTACCCGACATAAAATGATCTTGAATTCGATACGAAATGTACCAACTGAGCAAAAACAGCACTGGTGCGATGCTCAAATAAATGATGGAAAAGCGTTTTGAAATCATAGGGCGAAGATAGTGACGAACGACCAGTGACCGGTGACCGACGACCGACGACCGACGACCGACGACCAACGACTAACGACTAACGACTAGTGACTAGTGACTGATGACTGGTGATGGGGGTGAGCCTTGGTCGGGAACACCTCTTTTCAAGTTTGAAGTTTGATGTTTGAAGGAAAAAAACTTCACACGTAATTCTTCGGCTGCGGAGTTCTTTTAGGGTCGAACCACGGTCACGACCGTGGCCCGATCCAGTCACTAGTCGTTGGTCACTGGTCACTAGTCACCAGTCACTAGTTGTTGGTCACCGGTCACCGGTCACTAGTCGTTAGTCACCAGTCGTCAGAAACGCCAACAAGTAGCGATTGATTTCGTCGATCTGCTCCTGGGTGCCCTCATCGTCCATGTGATTGTGGATCGTGTTTGGGAGTTTGATTACGGTGATGTTGAATTCTTTCATTTCTTCTTCGGTGGGTAGAACGCCTTCGTCTGCTGGTTGGTCGCTGGAGCGGAGGGAATAGACTTGAGGAGACTTGGTACGTGGGAGCAACATTCTTCTATTGTCTAATGAAATCACCTTGTTGATTTGGTCGGGATATTTGTGAGCGAACAGCATACTCATATCACCACCATTAGAATGTCCTATTAGAGAAACTTTTTGGAAATCGTAGCGATTTGTTTTTTGGGATTTGAGGTGATTCAAAACAAACTTAATATTTTCAGCACCACGCTCCCAGTTCGAACGGCGCGTGATCTGCGGGATTCCCGTCATTGGCAGCAGACTGTCAGTAGCAAGTTCGTGTTGAATACTCACCACAAAAAATCCTTTCGAAGCAAGAAAATTACAGAAACCCGCGTAACTCAAATTGCCGCCCGGTCTGTTCTCATTATAACCATGACTAAAGATCACCACAGGTTGATTATCGAGGTTCACTTTGGTATTGGCAGAGTAATAGGCCACTGGAATATTCCTATTGCGCGATGCGTCGAATAGAGTGGTTGTATCCAAACGAACTTCGTAATCTCTTGGCTCAGAAAGAACAGTATTGGTTGAAGTGTTCTTCGGATTACAGCTCCAGAGAAGGGTGATTAGAAATAGGATGCGGATCATGGGGCGAAGATAATGACTAGCGACCGACTACCGGTGACCGACTACCGGTGACTAACGACTAGTGACTGGTGACTGGTGATGGGGAAGGTGCAGACCGTGGACCGGCTAGCTCTCAGGGAAGGGGTGGGATTTTGGGTTGAAGAAAAAAAACTTTGTTTTTTTTCTTCAACCCAAAATCCCTATTTAAAAAACGTGCGACCGGTCCTCGAGCGGAAGGAACGAAGTGACTGTAGTCGAGAGGCGGTGCCGCCCGTGGACCGCCCCTCACTCATTTCTTTCCCTTCCCTTCGACAACAATTTGAGTGAATTTTTATCTGAATTTATTAGTGCTATTTTCTTTTTGGAAGACCAGTTTTTAACTTGACATTCTCTGTAGTATGCATCATCAACACGATTAAATTCTTCGTAGAATATTAGTTTCACGGGTAGATGCTTCCTTGTGTAGTTTGCACCCATGCCAGATTTATGTGCTTCCAAACGTCTGTGTAAATCTCTAGTGCTACCGACGTAATAGGTTTTGTTTGCACATTCCAAAATGTACATCGCGATAATTTTCATTTTTCAAATTTTCTTCGAATCAAGTGCTAATGGATGGTATATAAAAACATAGTTTATGCGAGGTTATGCGGCGAGAGAAGGCGGTGCAATCCGTGGCTCGTCTTACTCGCTCCCACAGTCGAAGGTCGGTGCCGACCGTGCCTCCGTCCGAAAAGACTCTCATTCAACTAAATACTCATCTTTAGTATATTTTTGAGAAATTAAATTCAGAATTGGTCGCTAATGGAGGGATTATTTGTAATAATGTCGTTGATTATCGGGTTTGTTATTGTCACCAGGCCAATAACTGTTTTGTTGCACGAACTTGGACATGCAATACCCGCTATTCTAATGACAAGACAGAGCGTTTCAATTTATATTGGTTCTTATGGCGACCCGAAAAAGAGTTTACATTTTAAGATTGGACTTTTAGATATATGGTTTAAGTATAACCCTTTTTCATGGCGGCTTGGACTTTGTGTTCCCTCAGCAAAACAGATTCCCATCAACAAGCAAATTATATATACTTTGACAGGACCATTAGCATCATTTGCAATCGCGATAGGGGCTTGCTACTTCACATTTGCATATGACCTTCACGGTTTTCTCAAACTAACTCTCGTTATATTTCTTGGCTCCTCAATCTTCGACTTGTTTGTCAACCTTACGCCAATAAATACTCCAGTACAACTACATGACGGCAGATTGACCTACAATGATGGATACCAATTAAGACAATTATTTTATTATAAAAGATTGCCGAAAGAATATGAGCAAGCAGTCGAACTTTACAACCAACAAAAATTTGCAGAAGCCGCTATTATATTTAAAGACATTTTAAATAGTGCAATAAAAGACGAAAACATATACAGATTGGCAATTAGTTCTTTTCTGCAAGTAAAAAACTATAAGCAATCGAAAGAACTATGTGATGAGTTTATTATGCAAGGCAATCTTAATTCTGATGACTATGCTAACGTAGGTCTCTCATATTCTCAACTTGAACAGTATGATAAAGCATTGGAGTTTTATGACCAATCGTTACTGCTAAATCAAAACAATAAGTATTCATTGAACAACAAAGGGTTTACATTAAACTTACTCAACAAATTTCAGGAAGCTATTCCGCTCTTTGACAAAGCAATTGAAATTGATGAAACGTTTGCTTACTCATACAACAATAGGGGGCTTGCCAAAATTAAAATTGGACAAGTTGACGAAGGTCTTGAAGACATTAACAAGTCATTCAAACTTGACGAAAACAATTCATATTGTTATCGCAACTTGGGGATTTACCATCTCGATAAAGGCGAATATTCAGATGCTTTAGAATTATTCAAAAAAGCCAAAGATCAAGATTGCACAACATACCAGATTGATGGGTTGATTGAGAGTGCAATGAAGTATTTGGAAGAGAAGCAGTAAGATTTAGTCTGATTGTGGAATACCGCTTATTAAGAATGAGTTTATCAATTTTAAATAAAATGAAGTTTCTAGCACTAGTAGCATGTTTCCTCGGTTTGAGTTTTTCTTCCATCGGAAAAGAAAAGACTCTTAATGATACTTTATTTCAAATTGGGGATAAGCTCATCAATAGAACTATTTTGTTTGGCTATAATGATTCTTGTTTTTTGTCTGAATCATATTCTTCCCTCGATAGTATTGTTGTTTTTTTGGAAAAGAATGAGAACCTGTGCATAGAAGTTGGAGTTCATACCGATTCTAGATTTTCTGATGTTTACTCGACTTGTCTTTCGTGCATTCGATCTAAGGTCATTAAATCTTACCTTGTTTCAAAAGGTATTAATGCCAATCGCATTACATCAAAAGGATATAACGCGGAGCAATTAATAATATCTGATTTAGAAATTAAGAAATTTTGGTCAGGGGAGAAAGAAGAGAAAGCACATCAAGTAAATCGAAGAACAGAGTTTAAAGTAACATGCGTTAATTTCGAGGTAGCGGATATTGATGTGAATAATTTGGATAAGATTATTGGACAATACATAGAAAAAAATAGAGATCATTTCCCAACAGTGGGTGGTTATCCTGTTAGCTACATGAAAGCTGAAGTAAAGCGGGATACAAGAGGTTTTACTCGAGTTAATATTGGACATAACACCGAAAGTCGATTCGTAACTGACCAAGTTATTTTTATTGATAGTTTAACACAAGAAATTTATGAGTTCGATGCGGTGAATGATTCTTTGATTTTGTGGAAATAACCATTTACTTTTATTTATCCTTATATTGAATACATTAATAGATGGCTAATGCTCCATATGAATACCAAAGTCAAAATAGTAATTGTTTCTTTTCTTTTTTCTTGCACGTCAACGCCCAATCGGAATGATTCTCCTAGAGAAGTAGTGGACACTACCCAATTTGAAAAAGACACTAATGCTCAAGTAGTCCATGCCGAGAGTCCAATGGTTGATACAACTTCATTTGTTGCAATGCTAAAACCGGGTTTGGATAATGTAAATGTAACACGAGGAAACGAGGTTGCTTTTGTAGCTAGGAAGGGACAGCTAATTCTATATTCAGGTAACGGCTGGGGAGTAGTTGCAGATGGAAGAGATGGACTTATTAATCCCAATGTGCTAGTCAGAGTTGACACACCCTGCTTTAAGTTTAATTTCTCTAAGCTCCCTTTCAAATTTGAAAGAGATTTTGAATTATGTCAAGCAGCAGCAAGTGTTGGTCTCGATCTGAATTCATTACTAAAACAAATTAAGAGAAAGAATGCAAAGGCAATGCTTCAATTTTTTAGATTGAAAAATGTTGTTGACGGTGCCGCCGCGGAAATGTTCCCTGGTCTTTTCTGGGAGGTAATTAATTTGTGGTCGGACAAGGAGCTCTCCAAATTTATAAGTTCTTTAGACGATATAGAAGAAAGAGAGTTTACAGACTTGCTATTCGAGTGTTCAATTGTTAATCCTTGGGTATACTACGAACTTTATTATCCACAGACCTTGGTGCTTATAACAATGTACTTTATAGAACCTATACAAGTTGATTTGGAAAATTTGAAGAAAGATGACTAATACCAGAAATCTCACATCATACATTTTTTCTGTTTGCGCTTTGATTGTATCATGCAATCAAGGCGGTTCGTCAAATGCTATTAACAACAAGGATACAACTCATGCTGA
>JBJOKO010000128.1:0-7654 GCA_046046035.1 Bacteroidota bacterium
TGAGAATAGGGCTGCGACATATCTGGGAAACGGGGTCCCAATTCATCCAAGTTCATTCCTCGAAGTGGATTTGCACTTTGCATATTGATGTGATCATCAACAAGCATTAATTCTCCTTTTTTGAAATCTGGATTAACTGCTCCCGCTGCATTCGAAAGGAATATATACTGAGCACCTAGCATTTTCATAACGCGAACTGGCATTACAACTTGATGCATTTCATATCCTTCATAATAGTGGAAACGGCCTTGGCAAGCGAGAACTCGCTTCCCTCCTAGTTTTCCAAAAATCAATTTTCCAAAATGAAACTCTACTGTTGCAATTGGAAAATTTGGAATTACGCTGTAATTGAATTGTTTCTCTACTTCGATCTGTTTAGCTAGACCGTCAAGTCCAGTTCCGAGGATGATTCCAATTTCAACATTGTCAATTCCATGGCCCTTTAGCCATTCAACGCTTTCTAATATTTCTTCCATGGGGCGAAGATAATGCGTTCGTGGGGTCGTAGGGTCGTAGGGTGGTGAGTAAGTGTGGCGGTGTGGCAGCGAGACAGTGAGACAGTTTAGTAACTTATAACTTTATTTGGGCGTCTAGTGGGGGAGACATTCTAATTCACTTGTATATTTGTTGTAATGAAAGGAATCATTTCAGGCATAGTTCTTTTGTTTTGCTTGTTCAATCAAGCAAATGCGCAGACCGTTCAAGACACTGCAAAGAAGGTGGCCCCAAAGGTTATCCAACTTTCGGGTGTAGTTATGGTCTCTGATTCACTCTACCCTGCCCCTTTTGTTGGAATCTTCCGTTCTAGGGATTTTCGTGGGACCTTTTCAGATATGAATGGATATTTCACACTTCCTGTAGAAGAAGGCGACACGTTGTATTTTAAATGCACAGGGTTGCGCAATTCACGCTTCTTGGTCCCAGTGGGGGTGAATGACCAACAACTTTCTATTGTTCAATTGATGGAAACCGACACGGTAACTCTTCCAACAGCCTATATCCTTCCATTCCCTTCACCTACAGACTTGCGTAGAGAAGTATTGAATATGGACCTTCCAGGAGATGAGTACACTGCTTTCAACCGTGAACAAGCCGAGCTTCGTGAATATGATGGTATGGCTGACTTTACAGACAGATCCTACGATGCTGCTTCTACAGCACTTACCGCTCGTTATAACAATGGATTCCAATCTGGTGGAAATATTCTGAGCAAAGAAGCTTGGAGTCAATTCTTAAGAAGTTCGCGTCGTTCTAGCAAAAAGGTCCAATAGGGAACTTTTTTCTTTTTCATAAAATTTTAGCGGGATTTTAGAGTTACGTTCTACTTTTGACCGCTTTATGAATCGTAGCCTCCTCATTTTATTCTTCATTCTAGTTTCCTCGTTTGCCTATGCGCAGACGGGTTCTATAAGTGGACTCGTTCTCGATCCTTCGAAAGAACCAGTTCCGGGGGTTCGTATAGCTGAGAAATTCAATCCAACCAATCAGGTTCTTTCCGATAATGAAGGTGGTTTTAAGCTGATTGTCCCTGCGAATAAGGATGTAATCATTATCCTTTCTTTCCCCGGAGTTTCTGAAGAGCGCACGTTTCGAGTAGAAGCTGGAGAAGACAAAGAGGTTAGCATCACATTTGACGCAACCAAAGAGACCAAAGTTCTTGAAATCGTAGAAAAGAAACGCCCTGTTTCTGTTATTCGAATCAATCCATTTCTAGCCGCTCCACTTCCAAGTCCACAAGGAGGTATTGAAGGTTATCTCTTACAAGCACCAGTAAACTTCTCTTCTGAATTAAGTTCAAGCTACAGCGTTCGAGGTGGAAGCTTTGATGAAAACCTTGTTTATGTCAACGACATTCAAGTGTATCGCCCTTTCTTGGTGCGTGCAGGTGAGCAAGAAGGTTTGAGTTTCCCAAACGTTGATATGGTCGAAAGCATCAATTTCAGCGCGGGTGGTTTCGATGCCAAGTATGGCGACAAAATGAGTTCGGTCCTCGATATCAAATATGCGCGTCCAGATTCATTCCGTTTGAAATTTATGGGAAGCTTGCTTGGAGCAAATGTGACAGTAATGGATGTTTCTAAAAATGGCAAGTTCACACATAGCACAGGGGTTCGATATAAGAGAAACACTTACCTATTGAATTCTCTCGATGTAGATGCAGAATACGACCCTCGCTATACAGATATTCAAAGCTATTTGACTTACAGACCAGGCGGGAAATACGGTCCATGGGAGTTGAGCTTTCTTGGTAATTATTCCAAAAATAGATACAACTACATTCCACAGACAAGACAAACGGATGTAGGAACAATCAACGAAGCCCTTCGTCTTACTGTGTTCTTCGATGGTCAAGAACAAACACAATTTGAAACAGCATTTGGTGCTTTTTCAGCGAGATACAACCCAACAGAACTCTCTCAACTTCGTCTGACAGTAAGTGCTTTTAAAACTTACGAATTCGAACGTTACGATATTCTTGGAGCATATAGCTTAGATGAATTAGAACGTGATTTGGGAAGCGATGAATTTGGAGAGGTTGCTAATAACCGCGGTGTCGGTGCTTATTTAGATCACGCACGAAACGAGCTTGAAGCAAGTGTTTATAGTATTTCGCACAAAGGATTTATTGATATTTCTAATAAAAATCACTTCTTGCAATGGGGGGCAGATTATCAAATTGAAAACATCAATGATAAACTGAGCGAATGGACATTAATAGATTCTGCGGGCTATGCAGCTCCTCGTCCACCCGACTCTATTGGCTATGTGAATCCTGATGTTCAGCCATTGCAGTTGATCTTTTTGCAAGATAAAATCAAGGCAAATAACATTGTAGATTCTCAACGTTTGAGCGCTTATGTTCAAGACAACTGGGTAATCAAGAACGACGAAAAGTCTACAATCAATGCCACGCTCGGAGTAAGAGCTAATCATTGGTCTTATAATGATGAAACAGTAATAAGCCCTCGTGCTAAGTTCTCTTATACTCCTTATTGGTTGCAAGCAAGAACGTACAAAGGAAAGATTGATACGATTCGCAAAGACATCGTATTTAGTGCTTCAGTAGGGTATTACTATCAACCGCCTTTCTACAGAGAGATGCGTGGATTCGACGGCACCGTTAATCCGAATATCGAAGCGCAAAAGAGCATTCACTTTATCGTCGGAGCTGACTACATTTTCAATTTCCGCAATCGTCCGATTAAGATGATCATGGAAGCGTATTACAAGAAAATGGACAACCTTATTCCTTATAAGCTGGAGAATGTTCGTCAGAGATATTACGCACGCAACAATTCAAAGGGATACGCAACGGGTGCTGATTTGATGTTGAATGGTGAGTTCATTGATGGTGTCCAATCATGGCTTCGTGTTTCCGTTTTGAAAACAATGGAAGATTTGAATGATGACTATTACTACTTGTATCTAAATGCAGACGGTGATACGATTCGTCCTGGTTATACCCTGAACCAAGTTCGCAGCGATAGTATTCTTCAAACACCTGGTTACCTAGCTAGACCAAGCGATCAACGCTTTAGTTTATCACTTCTTTTCTTAGATGAAATGCCACGAAGAAAAGAATACAAAGTATTGCTAAGCCTATTCTTTGGAACAGGCGTTCCGTATGGTCCTCCAACGGGTCAGCGCTATGATGACGTGTTTAGAACGAAGTCTTATTTTAGAACAGATATTGGATTTAGTCGTGACTTGTTTATCAAGAAAAAGAAGAATAATTTCTTAAATAGAAATATCAATAAGGGAATTATTTCATTAGAAATATTCAACTTACTTGGCGTCAACAATACGATCAACTATCAATGGGTTGAAGACGTGAATGGACGCAATTATGGTATCCCGACGTATTTGACAGGACGCAGAATTAACTTGAAAATTTCTTTAGATTTCTAATCAAGGACGCCAGCCACGAAGGAATTCGTCGACGTTCATTTTCTTTTTGCCTTCGTATTGAAGTTCTTCTACCACGTACCATCCGTCTGCGCAGGCAAACTTGATTACTGATTTTGAATCAGTGTAAAATTCACCTGGAACTGTATTTAATGCAGCATGAAACTTTCCTTTAAAGATCTTAGCTGTCTTCTCCCCCATTTTGGTCCAAGCTGCAGGATAAGGAGCTAAGCCTCTAATGAAGTTGGCAATGCTTTCTCCGTTGCTATTCCAATTGATTTCGCAAGTGTCCTTGAAGATTTTCGGAGCGTGCACGGCTTCTTCACCGGCTGCTATCAGATTGTCTTGAGAAATAGCCTCAGCATTACCTGAAGCAATAATATCAACGGTTTCACGCAGCGTTTGAGCGCCGATTACCATCATTCTATCATGCAATTCACCGGCAGACTCCTCTTCTCCAATTGGAATAATGGTTCGCTTAATAACCTTTCCAGTATCAATTTCATGTTGAAGAAAGAAAGTGGTAACGCCAGTTTCTTTCTCACCATTAATCACAGCCCAGTTGATCGGCGCTGCACCTCTATATTTTGGTAATAATGAACCATGAAGATTAATTGTTCCTAATGGTGGCATTGACCAAACCATTTCAGGAAGCATTCTAAAAGCTACCACAACAAACAAATCAGCATTGAGTGATTTAAGTTCGCTGATAAAGTTTTCATCACGAAGTTTTTCAGGTTGTAGTACAGGAAGGTTTTTGGAAATTGCATATTCCTTAACGGCAGACATTTGAATCTGTCTTCCTCTTCCTGCTGGCTTATCAGCAACAGTAACAACGCCACAAATTGTATGAGAAGAATTCACGAGTGCATCGAGAGAAGCTACTGCAAACTCTGGGGTTCCCATAAAAACAATTCTCAATGACTTCATATTAATCTACTTGAAAATACTGTGAGCTCTCTTGATTAGGAGAGGTCACTTTATAATAATGCTTCCCTTTTGGAAGGTTAGTTAAATTGAACTTGAAGATCTGTTGACCCGGCTCAAAATCACCTTCTGCAACTTTGTGTATTGGGTTATTTGAACTATCAAATATCTCGACAATCAAATATGTCTTTTTATGCAATTCAACTGAAATACTTCCCTCATCATTTTGGACAATAAGAGAATTGCCGATACTTGGATATTGGCTCGTCACCTTTCCCTTGTGAAGGACATTAATCATTCTTTTATACAGCACATACACAAGCATGATTACCAGTGCAACTAGTAATGTGTTTTTTAAATTCTCAAGTAAATTCATAGTATTAAAGACTAATTATTCCTTCTATGGCAGATGCCATTCTGTAACGTTCAAAGATATGATCTGCTTCAAGCATCATTTCGAAGATTGTAAAGCTGATATAATTTCCGTTTGCACTCAATTTGGTGCGGATTTCAGTGCTTTCTCCGAAGATTATTTTGAGTCGAGTGATTTTCTCTTCTTCGTTTGGGAGAATAAACTTATACATGTAAACGCTCGGCCAGCGGTGGATTTCATTCAATCTTTCGCGCAGTCGATTCAGTTGATCATCATCCATGGTGCAAATATATGGAGGGTTGAACGTTAGTAGCGGATTAGAAAATGGAGTTTCTCACAACAGTGATAAATCTCACCAGAAACTGGGGGTTCAAAATAAAAACATATAGAATTCCGGCTAGAGCTCCCCAGATATGGGCATCGTGCGCCACGTTTGTCCTTCCTCTTTTCTGCATGTAATGCTCCATTAAAAAGAAAACTGGTGCTGCGATATAAGCTGGCAGAGGAAAGAAAAAGAAGAACGACACCTTGTGTAATGGGAACATTATCATAAATGCCATCAGCATCGCGCTAACTGCCCCAGAAGCGCCCACCGCATTATATGCATAGTTATCCGAATGCTTTTGCATTGCAGGTATCGAGGCAATTGCGGCACCTACGATGTATAGTCCTATAAAGGCGATGTAGCCAAATTGAATTCCCCAAAAATTATAAGATGGGAATGCATCACGAAACACCAATGGATTGGTAAATACAGATTCCAAGACTGTTCCGAAAGAATAAAAAACAAACATGTTCAGAATAAGGTGCCCCCAATCCGCGTGTATCAGCGTGTGAGAAAGAATTCTGAAATATTCTTTCTTGTGCTTGACACTCCAAGGATTAAGCTGAAGCTTTGTAAATAGCTCGTAATTGGAGAACGCTTGGTATGAAACCAGCGCCGTTATTACCAAAATGATGATAGTTACAGACATAAATTAGCTCGTATGATCGGAGACAATGAGCCATTGTTCTCCTATTTTTTTCCAATGTAATGTATAATATCCACCGAGGGTGTCAGCCACTCTATATAGAGTCCACTTGCCAATTACAATAGCATTTTTCTTATTGATAGATTCATGCTCCAGATTCGTAAACTCGAGTTTCCCCATCTCTTCAGGCGAAGAATATGATTTTTGGTAATTGGAAAGTGTCGCATTCCAACCGTATGTAATTCCTCTTTTTCCGGTAAATTTCAAAGAATCCGATTTCCAATAGTACTCCATGAATGCAGGAATATCAGACTTGTTCCAAGCTGCTTGTTGAGCCATCATCAAAGAATCAATAGTGGCCATGTCTTTGGCTGGATTGTACTCTGATTTTGAAGCGCACGAAGTCAAGGCAATGATTGCCATTGAAAAGATAAACGAGGGAAGGAAATATTTCATCAGACAACAAAGAAAACCATTCTGTCTGACAAACCCAATAAATTAAACGTTGAAACGGAAGTGCATTACATCGCCATCTTGAACGATGTATTCTTTTCCTTCAACACCCATTTTACCGGCTTCTTTCACTGCTGCTTCTGATTTGAACTTGATGAAGTCATCAAACTTGATAACCTCAGCGCGGATGAATCCTTTTTCAAAGTCAGTGTGAATAACAGCGGCAGCCTTAGGAGCAGTATCACCAATGTGAATGGTCCAAGCACGCACCTCTTTAACACCCGCAGTGAAATATGTTTGAAGCTTAAGCAAGCGATAAGCAGCTTTGATCAATTTAGAAACGCCCGGTTCATCAAGACCAAGGTCCCCAAGGAACATTTGACGTTCTTCAAAAGTTTCAAGTTCTGCGATGTCAGATTCGATAGCAGCGCCGATTACAAGAACTTCAGCGTTTTCATCTTTCACCGCTTCTCTAACAGCATCAACATATTTGTTTCCTGTTGATACAGAAGACTCTTCTACGTTGCAGCAATAAAGGACTGGCTTGGAAGTAAGCAATTGAAGTTCGCCATTGAGCTTTTCTTCCTCTTCAGTTTGAGGAGGAACGGTACGAGCTGATTTCCCTTGTTCCAAAGCTGACTTGATGCGTTGCAAGTAATCATAGATCTTCTTTGCAGCGCTATCTCCAGAGTTTGCGGCACGTTGAATTTTTTGAATGCGTTGATCAACAGCTTCAAGATCTTTCAATTGAAGCTCGATGTCGATGATCTCTTTGTCGCGCACTGGGTTTACAGAACCATCAACGTGAACAACGTTTTCATCATCAAAGCAACGAAGAACGTGGATGATAGCATCTGTTTCGCGGATATTAGCAAGGAATTTATTTCCAAGACCTTCACCTTTGCTTGCGCCTTTTACCAATCCAGCGATGTCCACAATCTCAATTGTAGTTGGAACAATACGCTCAGGAGTGATTAGCTCAGCAAGTTGAGTTAGCCTTTCATCTGGAACTGTGATGGTTCCG
>JBJOKO010000129.1:0-7623 GCA_046046035.1 Bacteroidota bacterium
AGCGGCTTTTCTTCTTGTCGCTGGTGCTCTGTGCAGTGGTGAAGAGGGAATAGTTGTTTCAAATTTGGATAGAACAATTACCCAAGCCGATAATAGAATTTTGGAGGCATTGACCTTGGCAGGTGTGACTTTTACCATCAGTAAAGATGAGGTGCATGTATTCGAAAGTGATATTAAAGCTTTTGAGTTTGATGCAACGGAATGTCCTGATTTGGTGCCCCCACTTGTGGCGCTCGCTGCCTTTGCTGATGGTGTGTCGAGTATTAAAGGTGCTAAGCGTTTGATCCATAAGGAGAGTAATCGTGCTAAGGCGCTTCAAGAAGAATTTACAAAAGCCAATGTGCGTGTTGTTCTTCGCGACGACGAATTGAAAGTGTATGCTTCGCCAATTCGCAAAGCCACATTGAATTCACACAATGACCATCGAATTGCCATGGCCGCTAGTTTGCTTGGTTTGGCAGGTGACAAGACCATTGTGGCAGGAGCGGAGTGTGTTGCTAAGTCTTTTCCCGATTATTTTGAAAAACTAAAAGAATTAGGAGCTACCATCACAACGAGGTAGTTATCCGAAGTATTCTATATTCGCAATATGAAATTTTCTGCCGAACAAATAGCTGCGATGTTGGGAGGCCTTGTTGAAGGTGATGCTCAAGTATCTGTAAACAGTCTTTCGAAAATCGAGGAAGGCAAACCGGGAACATTGACTTTCTTGGCCAATCCTAAGTATGCTGCGTTCATTTATGAAACTCAAGCTTCTATTGCTATTGTTTCAAAAGACTTTGTTGCTGAAAAGGCTGTGCCTTCGAGCTTGACATTGATTCGAGTAGATGATGCTTATGGTAGTTTTGCCAAATTGCTAGAAGCTTACAATGGACTTCGAAAGCCAAAACCTGGTATTCATCCTACTGCAGTAATTTCCGAATCAGCAAAAGTTGGAGAGAATGTTCATATTGGTCCATACGTAGTTATTGGTGATAACAGTTCAATTGGCAACAACGCTGTGATTCACGCACATAGTTTTATCGGCGATTCTGTGGTGTTGGGAGATTCAACAGTATTGAATTCAGGTGTTAAGGTTTATGCAGACTGCAAGATTGGCAATCACTGCACGCTTCATGCAGGTGTTGTGATTGGTGGCGATGGATTTGGATTCGCTCCAAACTCTGAAAACAACTATGCAAAAGTTCCTCAAATTGGAAATGTCATTATAGAAGATTACGTTGAAGTAGGATCTAATTCTACAATCGACAGAGCAACATTGGGTTCAACTATTATTCGCAAAGGAGTGAAATTGGATAACCTTATTCAAATTGCTCACAATGTTGAGATCGGTGAAAACACTGTTATCGCTGCTCAAACAGGAGTTGCTGGCTCAACGAAGATTGGAAAGAATTGCATGATTGGTGGGCAAGTAGGTATTGTTGGCCACGTCAATATTGCGGATGGAACTAAGATTGCTGCGCAAAGCGGAGTTGGAAGTGAAATCAAAGAGGTAGACACTATTATTCAAGGTTCTCCTGCCTTTCCGATTATGGATTATAAAAAGAGCTACGTTGGTTTCAGAAAGCTGCCAGAGCTCATGCGTAGAATTGAGAGTCTCGAGAAAAACAACAATCAGTAATAGAGTTTGAAGTCTTCTTTTGTCATTCTTTTTTGAAGGAATAGAACTCCAAAGTGGTAGTAGTCTAATGAGATTGAAAAACGCTTGTCGCTTTTCAATTCGCTCCATGCCTGTGTCATTTCTTTTGACCAGTAGATATCATCAAGGATTAGGATTGAGTCCTGATTGCACTTTTTTACAATCAAGTCGACGTATCTCATTGTGGCCTCGTATCGATGGTTGCCGTCTAAATAGGCTAGATCAATGGTATTTATTTCATTCAATAATGAAGGCAGTACCTCATCGAAATTTCCCACAATTGATTTTATGTTTTGCAATTGTCGAGAATCAAATAGTTGTTGAGCTTTATTGGCAATTGCTTTTGAGCCTTCAATGGTATAAACAATTGATTTTTTATTAGCCTCGGCCATATAGCAGGTTGTAAGTCCAAGGCTTGTTCCTAATTCTAGGATATTCTTTGGTTTGAAATGTTCAATTAATTTGAAGATGGCTTGTGCTTGACTAGCAGGAGCTAGGGCATTTTTTGCAATTGATTGAATCGACCTTTTGTTTGCTTTGCCCATTCTAGAGCCAGCTCCAAGGTCTTCTACTTCAATAACGGTTTGATTGGCTAAAAGAGATTTTCTATTCTCTTCGAGAGAATCAAAGCAAGCAAAGTGCTTTTTTCTATTTAGAATCTTTGTGTTGAGATCATAAACAAAGGGCGAATGCAGGCCATGACGATTTATCGCAAGATATTTGTGAAGGAGAAAATGCTTGAATTCGTGAAGGGCGTTCATTTGTGCAAATATGCATAGAGAGGCGACTAAAATTGGCTATTAACGTTTCATTTGATGAAATGGCATCATGTTTGGCTATTTTTGGCACAACAAATTTCAAAACAGATATGAAAAAAATCATTCTAATGGCACTTATTGCTGCTCCAATTTGGGCAGGAGCGCAAAACAAAACAATTGACAAGGGCACAGCTAAACCTGAACCAAAGGAATTGCAAGCACCTGGAACACCAGCAGGAAACAAAGGCACAGTAGTTAGCCCTGAGACAATTTTTGCTGAACTTATAGTAAGTGAAAACCAAATGGGCGGTATTGTTATTCGTATCGACTTCGGAAGAGATGCTCTTGCTGGAGTTGAAGACAAGGAATTGATGATGAAAATTAAAGAGGCGAGAGAGATTCAGTTTGTAGCAGTTACAGATGCCTTGACATATATGAATAGTCTAGGTTTCAAATTTGTAACGTCATATGTTACTACTTATAAATCAACAGAGACACACATGGTTTTGGAAAAGCGTATGGCACGTAAAGGTGACAATGGCAAGGGTGGTCCTTCAGGAAATGGCGCAGAGCGTCCAGAACGTCCAGAAGGTTCTAAACCAAGCACAGGCACTGGTGACAAAAAACCATCTCCAAGTCCTACAAAGTCTGAGGGAAAGAAATAATAATCGATCAAGATTAGACGAAGCGCGGCCGAAGGCCGCGCTTTTTTTGTCATAAAATTCAGGTGCAGTGGCCATCGAATCTGTCATTGCAGGAGGATTAATGCTTCAAATGCTGACATTCTTTCCGTCTTGTCAGTTTTTTTCGAGGTGGCATATTGATTGACATCGGGCCGTCGTTGTTAAATAGAAAAAACAAAACAATGAGTAAGATAATAGGAATTGACTTGGGAACAACCAACAGCTGCGTTGCAGTTATGGAAGGTAATGAGCCCGTGGTAATCGCTAACAGTGAAGGAAAAAGAACCACCCCTTCAGTTGTAGCTTTCGTTGAAGGTGGAGAAAGAAAAGTGGGCGATCCTGCAAAACGTCAGGCAATCACAAACCCAACAAAGACTATTTATTCTATCAAACGATTTATGGGGTCAAGCTACGATGAGTCAGCTAAAGAAGCTACTCGCGTGCCTTATTCTGTAATTAAAGGTGATAACAACACGCCTCGAGTTAAAATCGATGACCGTGTCTACACTCCTCAAGAAATCTCTGCAATGGTTCTTCAAAAAATGAAGAAAACAGCTGAAGATTATCTTGGTCATGAGGTGACAGAAGCGGTTATCACTGTTCCTGCTTATTTCAATGATGCTCAGCGTCAAGCGACTAAAGAAGCGGGTGAAATCGCAGGTCTTAAAGTAAAACGTATTATCAATGAGCCTACTGCAGCAGCTTTGGCTTATGGTCTCGATAAAAAAGCCCACGACATGAAAATCGCAGTATTTGACTGCGGTGGTGGAACACACGACGTTTCAGTTCTTGAATTGGGCGACGGTGTATTCGAAGTACTTTCTACCGACGGTGACACACACCTTGGTGGTGATGACTTCGACCAAGTAATTATCGACTGGTTGGTGCAGGAGTTTAAAAACGAGAACGGCAACATCGATCTTACAAAGGATCCAATGGCACTTCAACGTTTGAAAGAGGCTGCTGAAAAGGCAAAAATTGAATTGTCAAGCTCAACAGCTACTGAAATCAACTTGCCTTATATCATGCCAGTGGATGGTATTCCAAAACACTTGGTGCGCAACTTTACTCGTGCGAAATTCGAACAATTGGCAGATAGCCTTATTCAAAGAACAATTGCTCCATGCGAGTCGGCTTTGAAAAAAGCAGGTCTTACAGTTAAGGATATTCAAGAAATCATTCTTGTTGGCGGATCAACGCGTATTCCAGCTGTTCAAGAGGCAGTGAAGAAATACTTCGGAAAAGAGCCAAGCAAAGGTGTAAACCCTGATGAAGTGGTAGCGATTGGAGCATCTATCCAAGGTGGTGTACTTACAGGAGAAGTGAAAGATGTATTGTTGCTCGATGTAACTCCTCTTTCTCTTGGTATCGAAACTCTTGGTGGTGTATTCACCAAATTGATTGATGCTAACACTACTATCCCTACACAAAAATCAGAAGTTTTCTCTACAGCTAGTGATAATCAGCCAAGCGTTGAAATTCACGTGGTGCAAGGAGAAAGAGCAATGGCGAAAGACAACAGAACAATTGGTCGTTTCCACTTGTCTGACCTTCCTCCAGCGCCTAGAGGTGTTCCACAAATCGAAGTAATATTCGACATTGATGCCAACGGTATCATCAACGTTAGTGCTAAAGACAAGGCTACTGGAAAACTTCAATCCGTTAGAATTGAAGCGTCAAGTGGACTTTCTAAAGAGGATATTGAGAAAATGAAACGCGAGGCGGAAGCTAATGCCGATTCAGATGCTAAGGCTCGCGAATCTGCAGATGTGGTAAACCAAGCAGATACATTGATCTTCCAAACTGAGAAGAACTTAAAAGAATTTGGTGACAAACTTCCAGCAGATAAGAAAACAGAAATCGAAGCTGCTTTGGAAGAATTGAAAAAAGCTCATGCAGAAAAAGATCTTGAGAAGATTAAATCTAGCATGGAACACCTAAATGCAGTATTCTCAGCGGCAAGTCAAGATATGTATAATGCGGCAAATGCAGGCGGAGCGGATGCTTCACAGGCAGGAGGTGCTGGTCAAGGCGCCGCAGATTCTGAAGTGACTGATGTTGATTTTGAAGAGGTGAAAGACGAGAAGAAGTAGTATTCAAAATCGTTTAGAGACTAAAAAGTCCCGCTCATGCCCCTAATTTGGGGTTCTGGGCGGGACTTTTTGCATTTCATGACAGAAGGGATAGCTTTGTTGTAGTTGATCCTTCCATTATGCACGAAACCTTCTACAAAGAGCTTATCCAAAATTCTCCATTTGGGTATGCACGCTACAATCTTGTTAGAAATGACGGATATGTAGCAATCGACTTTCGCTTTGTTGAAATTAACACAGCGTTTGAAAATATCACAGGTTTAAAATCCAAAAATGTGATAGGTAAAAACGTCTCCGAAGTCATGCCCGGAATCTTTGGTAGTTTTTCGGATTGCTTAGCATTTTACCAGCGTATTTGCGATAGCAGGGAGGGAATGGATACTGATCAATATTCTGAAACTCTGAAAAAATGGTTTCGGGTTAAAACAATTTGCACAGATACAGATGAGTTTGTCACCCACCTCACAGATATTACAGTACAAAAGGAAAATGAAGGAATAATTGACGGAATCGTTTCTCTCTTTGATGATGTGGTTTTTGAGCTTGATGAATTTTATAATTTTCTTGTCGTAAGAACCAGCCGAGAGGAAAATCTTTTTTTGCCAAAAGATCAAATAGTGGGCAAGAATATGAGGGATTTATTCTCAAAGGAATATGCTGATAGTTTAATTTCTGTATTTGAAAAGGCTAGAGAGACTGGTGAAATACAAAAGTTTGAATACAAATCTCCAATTCCTGGGGATAATCGGATTTTTAAAGCTTCAATGCTAGGTAGAATAGGAGAGGATAATAATTACAAAACGCTCATTTCTATCCGGGATATCACAAATAGAAGGAAGTCGGAATTGGCGTTGAAATATCATCGTGAATTTGAGGAGCTTCTGGTGAAGTGTACTACTTCTCTAATTCAGTCTAGCGAAGATTCTTTCGATGATGTGTTGAATAGTGTTATCGGTGGAATTGGGGAGTTCAGTCGAGTTGATAGATCGTATTTGTTTTTGCTCTCTGAAGATGGCTTGACAATGTCCAATACGCATGAATGGTGCACCGAAGGTGTTTCCGCAGAAAGAGAGAATCTTCAAGATATCCCATGTGAAATTTTTCCAATGTGGATGAAAACTCTTCAAAGTGGCGAGGAGGTATATATCACCGATGTGCAAAATCTGAGCGATGAGTGGGCTGGAGAAAAGGAAATTCTTGAGCCTCAAGGAATCAAATCATTGCTAGTTGTTCCTGTTCGAGCCGGAAGCCAATTATATGGATTCATGGGATTTGACGCGGTTCAGGAGTACGTTTTGTGGGATAACACAGCAAGGCATTTGCTTCAAATAATGGCGGATAATCTTGGCTCAGTTATGAAAAGAAATGAGCAAAACAGAAATCTGCACGATGCTTCTATTCGAGCAACGCATCTCGCTCAAGAAGCTCTTGCCGCTAGTATTGCCAAGTCGGATTTTCTTGCAAATATGTCTCATGAAATTCGAACCCCCCTTAATGGTGTTGTTGGGTTTACTGAGTTGATAATGGATACCCAATTATCCGATGTGCAGAAATTGTATACACAGAATGTGCTTGCAAGTGCTCATTCTTTGATGGAATTGATAAATCAGATTTTGGATTTTTCGAAAATTGAGGCAGGGAAAATTGAACTTGATATCGAGCGATCTGATTTGATAGATATTGTCGAAAAGACTTGCGCTTTAGTGCGTCATGCATCTAATAGCAAAGGACTTGATTTTGTATTGAAAATTTCACCTGATATACCTCGAAATGTATTTGTCGACGCTGTCCGACTGCGCCAGATACTTGTGAATCTTTTGAGCAATGCCATTAAGTTCACTCATGAAGGCATCGTTTGTCTGAGTGTGGAAATGACTGGATACGTTGCTGAAGAGGGCAAGGCAAACTTCAATTTTGAAGTTTCAGATACAGGAGTAGGAATCGGTAAGCATCAAGTGTCTAAATTATTTAAGGCGTTCTCACAAGCGGATATTTCAACATCCAAGAAGTATGGTGGAACTGGTTTGGGACTTGTGATTTCACAGAATTTATTAGCTATGATGCAAAGTGAAATTCATCTTGAAACAGAAGAAGGTGTTGGAAGCAAGTTTTCGTTTGATTTGAAATTGAAGTGTGATCAAGCCCCAGCATTTGAACCTACACCAATTAATAAATTAAGTTCTGTGCTTGTTGTTACCGATAGTGTGGATGTATTTGAACAAATTTCAAATTGTCTTCAATATCGAAAAGTGCATGTGCGAATGGTTAGGGATTTTCAGGCAGTTCAAACGGCAATTCTTTCACCTGGAGCTTTTGACGCAATTATAATTGATGACGATCTAAGTGTAGTCAACGGTAGACAGTTGCTGCGCAAGTTGAAGCAATTTAGTCAAGCCTCTTTGCACTCACTTGCTGTTTGCATGATGTATAGCGATGAGTCACGAGAATTC
>JBJOKO010000130.1:0-7600 GCA_046046035.1 Bacteroidota bacterium
AAGTTGACTCACCTCTGAAAGTACCAGTTATAACAGGGTTTCCTTGGGTATCGATATCTATACCCATTGAAGACTCACTATAAACTCCTCCAGCTGTACTCACCCATTGTACAACCCCCGAAGGATTAAGCTTAGCAACGAAAATATCAGCGGAATCAGTGGCTACAACATTGATTAAATCGAATGTGGCAGATTCCGTAAAACTTCCCGTGATATAAATATTTCCTTGATTGTCGATAGCCACAGCATTTGAACGGTCGTTAAAAGGACCTCCAAAACTTTTTGACCAAAAAACAGAACCGAATTGGTCTTGCACCATGACGAACATATCGCTCAATCCTGTGCTTGAAAGAGGTGCGCCAATTGAGGCGCTTCCTGAATAATAACCAGTAGAAACAACCCCTACAGAATTACTGTATGCAACGTCGGCACATTCGTCCAATCCCGTTCCACCTCCTTTCCATAGCCACTCCTGCCCGTGCAACACATTGCACAGAAGGAAAAATGTCAAGGCTAAAAGGTGTAGTTTCTTCAAAAGATTCTGGTTACGGCTAATATACATAAAGACTCCATTTTCCCCCGAATCGTTGCTCAACATCAACGAAACTCAACCCCTTAGTATGCTTATATTTGCACAAATTATTTCAATTAAGCAATGTCGCAAGAGATTTCTGGAAAGTACGAACCAGTTACCATTGAAGAAAAATGGAACAAATACTGGATGGATAACAAATTGTTCAAAAGCACGCCGGACAGCCGTCCAGCGTACACTATTGTGATTCCCCCACCAAACGTCACAGGCGTCTTGCACATGGGTCACATGTTGAACAATACCATCCAAGATGTATTGATTCGTAGAGCTAGAATGCGCGGTTTCAACGCCCTTTGGGTACCTGGAACCGACCATGCCTCTATCGCTACTGAAGCTAAAGTGGTTCAAAAACTTCGCAAAGAGAACATCAAAAAATCTGATCTCAGCCGCGAAGAATTCCTTGGTCACGCTTGGGAATGGACCAATAAGCACGGTGGAATCATCCTAGAGCAATTGAAAAAACTCGGAGCAAGCTGCGACTGGGATCGCACGCGCTTTACTATGGATGAAAAGTACTACGATAGCGTAATCGACACCTTCATTGATCTTTATAAAAAAGGAAAAATATACCGCGGTGAACGCATGATCAACTGGGATCCTGCAGCTCTTACCGCGCTTTCTGATGAAGAAGTAATTTACAAAGAAATTGACTCTAAGCTTTTCTATGTAAAATACGCTATTGCAGGTTCAGACAACGAATTTGTAACCATTGCAACTACTCGTCCTGAAACGATTCTCGGCGATACTGCTATTTGCGTGAATCCAAAAGATGAGCGCTACACTCATTTGCATGGAAAGAAAGCGATTGTGCCTTTGCTCAACCGCGAAATTCCAATTATTGCTGATGATTACGTAGAAATGGAATTTGGTACAGGTTGCTTAAAAGTAACGCCAGCGCATGACATGAATGACTTTATGCTTGGTGAAAAACACAAGCTTGAAGTCATCAATATGATGAATCCAAATGGTACCATAAGCGAAGCTGGTCAGCTCTATGTTGGCATGGATCGTTTTGAAGTAAGAACCAAAATTGTTGAAGACCTTCAAGCGGCGGGCAATCTCGTGAAGACTGAAGTGCACATCAATAAAGTTGGATTCTCTGAACGTACCGATGTTATCATCGAACCACGCTTGTCGCTTCAATGGTTTGTGGATATGAAAGACATTAGCAAGCCAGCGCTTGAGAATGTAATGAATGACAACATTCGTTTCTTCCCACCAAAATTCAAGAACAGCTATCGCAACTGGATGGAGAACATCAAAGACTGGTGTATCTCTCGTCAATTGTGGTGGGGACATCAAATCCCAGCTTGGTACGGTCCGGAAGGTTCTTTTGAAGTTGCTAAAACAGAAGCAGAAGCATTGGAGAATTTCAAAAAGAGATTCCCAAATATTACTGCTGCTGATATCAAACAAGATCCAGACGTACTCGACACATGGTTCTCATCATGGTTGTGGCCAATTTCTGTATTTGATGGATTTTATAGCGAAGACGAAGTAAGCTATTACTACCCAACAACTGATCTAGTAACAGCTCCAGAAATCATGTTCTTCTGGGTAGCTAGAATGATCATTGCGGGTTATGAATACCGTGGCGAATTGCCATTCAAAAACGTTTACTACACCGGTATCGTTAGAGATAAGCAAGGCCGCAAAATGAGTAAATCACTCGGCAATAGCCCAGACCCATTGGATTTGATGCAAATCTATGGTGCTGATGGTGTTCGTGTAGGTATGCTTTTGAGCTCACCTGCCGGCAATGACTTGCTATTTGATGAAGGACTTTGTGAGCAAGGAAGAAACTTTGCAAATAAAATCTGGAATGCCTTCCGACTGGTGAAGAGTTGGGGAGACAAAATCGATGATACACTTGAGCAACCTCAATCATCAAAAATTGCTATCCAATGGATGGAAAGCAAATTCAATGAAACACTTGTTGAATTAAATGATGATTATGAGAAATTCAGAATCAACGAAGCGTTGATGACCACATACAAATTGGTGTGGGACGACTTCTGTGCTTGGTATCTTGAAATGGTGAAACCGCCATTTGGCAAAGGAATGGATCGTAAAACATACGAGGCAAGTATTTCAATTTTCGAAAATCTATTGAAAGTTCTTCATCCATTTATGCCATTTATTTCAGAAGAAATTTGGCATCAAGTGAAGGATAGAAATACTTCTGCTGCGTCAATTTGCGTAGCATCTTGGCCAGAAGTTGGATCAATTGATAAAGGAATTTTGAGTTCTTTTGATCAATTCACAGAAGCGATTATCGGAGTAAGAAATATTAGAAAAGAAAACAACATTCCGAATAAAGAAAGCATCGCATTGAAGATTCTTGCATCTAGCAATTACGACAAGAGCTTTGACGCGTCAATCATGCATTTGGGAAATATTTCAGAGGTAGAATTTATCACTGAAAAATTGACCGGTTGTTTCACTTTCTTAGTAAAAGGATCGGAGTTCTTCATTCCATTCACTGCCAACGTTGACGTTGAAGCAGAGAAGAAAAAGATTGAAGAAGAAATCAATTATACCAAAGGATTTTTGCGCAGCGTTGAAGGCAAACTCAACAACGAGAAATTCGTCAACAACGCACCACCAGCGGTATTGGAAGGCGAAAGAAAGAAGCAAGCCGACGCCCTAGAGCGCATCAAACTTCTAGAAGAAAAACTAACATCATTGAACTAAAAGATTTATCAGGTGTTTTAAAGAGATCGGAACAATGAGCCTTTGGCTCATTGTTCCGATCTCTTCCCCTAAACTCACATGATTCGGTCCCTGAGCGGAATGAACAAAGTGAATGTAGTCGAAGGGTTGTCGAAACCTTGGCTCTTTTTTGAATAAATAACCCCCTATATACATGTCAACAATAACATTCAAAGGAAACAATATCGAGACCGCTGGAACCCTTCCAGCAGTAGGCTCTCATGCACCAAACTTCTCATTAATCAAAACAGATTTGAGCGAAGTGAATCTTGATGCATTGAAAGGAAAGAAAGTAGTATTAAACATTTTCCCATCAGTTGATACAGGTATTTGCGCAGCATCAGCTCGCAAATTCAATCAACTTGCTTCTTCAATGGAAAACACAGTGGTACTTAACGTTTCTAAAGACTTGCCATTCGCTCACAATAGATTTTGTGCAGCAGAAGGCTTAGAAAACGTTCACGGAGCGTCACAATTCAAGGACGATAATTTCTCAAAAGCATACGGTGTAGATATGACTACTGGACCTTTAGCAGGTTTGATGAGTCGCGCCGTAGTTGTAGTAGATGAAAACGGTGTTGTAAAATATACTGAGCAAGTTCCAGAAATTGCTCAAGAGCCAAACTACGAAGCAGCAATCGCAGCGCTCTAGTACATAGATTTGAGTACGGAGTACGATCCTAATTTCGTACTCCGTACTCTTAACTCAAATCTATCAAAGATTCACGCGCAGAGTCACAACTAAGTTGCGGCCGGGAGCGCTGATATTAGAGGCAAACTGACGATAGTTCACGTCCAAGATATTGTCTAAGCCCACTTGAAGAGAAGCGTATTTGTTCAACTGAGTTGAAGTGCGCAAGTTCAAGGTATACCAAGCAGGCATCCCATATTCCGTTGCATTCGCTTCATTGTCCTCAGCACCTAAGCGGTAGTCTTCAATGCGTTTCCAACCATTGTACATTACAAAGAATTCTCCTCTGAATTTCTTGAATTGCAAATTCATTGAAGTCTTCCCATAAACCGGAGGAATGTGATCTAAAGGAGTTTCTTCTCCATCAACAGTAATTCTGGCATAAGTATAATTTATCGTAGAACTAAAGCTGAATTTCTCATTCACTTGAGCCGTAAGTTGTGCATTGGTTCCACACAAGAATCCGTCTGCAGCATTAATAATCGTTACTACATTCGAAGAATCACCTGCGAATAGAACCACGCTTTCACCATTCAAAGTTGTAGGCCCCGTGGTCAAGGCATTTTTATACAAAGTATAGAAACCTGTAGCAGCAATAGTAACTTTATGGTCGATGGTTTTCGATATTCCCAAATCCAAATTATAGGTCAGTTCTGGTTTCAATTCAGGATTTGGAATAATCAAATTACCTAACTCCACCAATTCATTAGTATCCGGATCACGAGTAGCACCAACGCTTTCAAACACTTTAGCCAAATCATCCACGTTAGGAACACGGAATCCTGTGCTACCAACCAAACTAATTTTCCATGAAGGAAAAGGTTTGTAAACCAAACCAAGATTTCCATTCACACCTGAATTATTTTGGTTAATTGAATTGAAAGGAAATGGGAAAAATGTTTTGTCATTGAAAGTTGCATCCAACTGAACATTGCTAAAGCGAATTCCATCACTCAAGATGAACTTCGAAGATATCTCCCATGCATGAGTAGCATAAGCAGCAATCGATTGCATTGAACTACCGCCATCAGGATAACGAGTTGCAATCTTTGCCACTTCTCCTGTTTCTATGTCCTTTGAAGAAGCTTTGCTTTTCACGTCATTATAAGAGAATTCCAAACCATAACGTAATTCATTTTTGCCTTTTAGTTCTTTCACAAAATCAGCATTGACAGCCATTACAGTCACATTCTCAACTTGTGATTCAAGACCAGTTTTGTTGCGCGTTCTCACATTGCGAGATTGTTCTTGTGTTTGAAAAGACCCTATAATATGAGCATTATCATAGGCCTTTGCTTTGCCTGACAAACGCAATTGATAAGCCGCAAACAATCTTTCTTGCGGACCATAATACCATTCCGCAAAACGAAGTTTTCCATTTCTATACTGCGTAAGGCGGTCATAGCGGGGCACATCACTGCTTGTGCTATATTGAAAATTCAAAATATGCTCAACAGTTGAACTTTGTTTGAATGCAAATTTTTGAAACAAATCATATTGCTTGTAAGCACTACCAACTTGAACATTTGGATTATCATTTTTCACAATGCTATCCACTCCATTGATGATTTCAACATATTCCGTTCTTCCCCAATAGCCCTGAGTATAAGGGTTTCGCACATTACCTTGTCGCAAATCTCCAAAGTTCGAATACGTAAAAGAAGTTAATGAAGCGAACTTTTTACCTCCCAAATTGAAATCAATATGACCGGTGTTCTCATTATTTGCTGAAGAAAATCGAGCGTAAGCCCCAGCTTTCACATTCAATTTTTCATCGCTAGAATATTCTGGATTTCGAGTGTAGAAATGCATGACTCCGCCGAGCGCATCGCTGCCATAGACAACGGATCCAGGGCCATTCACCACTTCAATTTTATCCAAAATATTATTATCAATAGTAATGATATCTTGAAGGTGACCACCACGATAAATGGCATTGTTCATTCGAACTCCATCTATTACCATCAAAACCTTATTCGCTTCAAAACCGCGCAGAATAGGGCTTCCACCGCCCAATTGACTTTTTTGAACAAATACATTTCCGGTTTGCGCGAGCACATCGCCGCTATTTTGTTGAGACATAAAACGCATATCGTTTCTGCTCACCACTTGCACTTGCTGAGGAATATCTGCCGCTTTTTCTTCAAACTTAGAAGCGCTTACTACCACTTCTTTCATGTAATAAGAAGATTCAGACATCAACAAAGTCCAATTGGCAGCTTTCAAATCATTGTATGATGTTGTTTCTGGAAAATACCCTACCAAATCAAAGTTTATGCTTCCTCCATCATTGAATGAAGTCACATCAGCGGATCCTCTGAAATCAGTTTCAACAGATTTCGTTCCGCTTTGATCTGAGATAACCACTCCTACGAGTGGTTGCAATGTTGTTTTGTCGCGCACAACAACATTCTGAGCCATTGCATTGTAAAATGAAAACAATGCTGCTAATAACACAACGAGTTTAATTTGTTTCATATGGATAAAATAAGGTTAGACGTCTATTTTGACGTCAAAAGGTGAATTAAAAACTTGCATAAAAACAAGATGTTATCACCTAACCTATTGGCGGACGAAACAGGGAATTAGAGCAAATAAAAGAATACGCTATATTCTTCGTCGAATATTTCGGCAGTGCATTCAACGAAATCAATTCTTCCTGAGAAACACTAGACAACACCACTTTTGAAAGCACTTTGTAGACATTTCCCTTTTCCTTTGTTTTAGAATATGGAGAATCATCTTGATCCATCCACGTTCTGAGTTGCTTTTTCATCACGGTCTCTTTCTCATCCTTCAGACATTTAACGACAATACCATTGCTGTCTTGTTCAATAAAAGCTATGTCGTAATAGTGACCTTGAAATACAAATTCCGTTGGATCCGGTTTGAATAAACTCTTCCATTCTGAATTACTAAATGAAAAGCGCTGAAATTCACCGTCGGACTGACTTTGAATAATTTGAGTTTTCATTGCCCATTTCACTCGTCGCAACTCATGATTTAGTTGTAACACCGCAATAGACTGCATAAAAATTACTGCAATAACCGCAACAGTTAAAGCAATGGCAGCAATTCGGTTTATACTTAATTCTCTCATGGTCAAGTGCGCCCGAAAGTACACATAAGAATCTTTTCGGACATTAGACTGTGCAAAAAAGAACATATATCCTTCATATTGGGCTAACAGATAGCTAACTTTGAATGACCTCTTTTGGGGGTATGATACGCATGGGAGAAAAAAGGAAAAGAGAATTTATAAATCGAGAGATTTCGTGGCTCTCATTTAACGAAAGAGTTCTACAAGAAGCTCAGGACAAAGAAGTTCCGCTAATCGCCCGCATGCGATACCTCGGAATCTTCTCAAACAACCTCGACGAATTTTTTAAAGTTCGCGTTGCAACTCTGCGTCGTGCAATTGCCTTTTCAAATCGTGCAGTCGACCCGATGGACTTCAACCCTTCTGAGACTATTACTGAAATTCTGGAGGGAGTTTTCAAATTACAGGAGAAATTTGACAAAACATTTAAGCAACTTTCGGTCGAACTAGCAAAGGAGCGTATCCATTTCATTGATGAAACGAAGCTTCTTCCAGATCAAAAGAA
>JBJOKO010000131.1:0-7562 GCA_046046035.1 Bacteroidota bacterium
CACTCGTCAAACTGGAAGACAAACCCACTACGATCCTCGCGGAGACCGCAGATATCAATCTCAACGTCACCATACTCAACCGGGAGACTTCGCTTCTGCCCTACTCGTTCTATCTGCTGCAGTAATGAAGGCGGATGGAAAGCACCTCAAAAGTGAACTCGATTTCATCCGTGATTTCTTCAAAAGACAATTTGGTGAAGTGGCGGCTGCACAACAACTACCCTATCTCAAAGATCTTCTTCAAAAAGATATTCCTGTAAGAGAAGTATGCGAACAAATTCGCTACTTCATGGAACACCCGATGAGATTGCAATTGCTTCATTACCTCTATGGAATTGCTCAATCTGATGGGAAAGTAGATAAAGCTGAAGTGCATCTTATTGAGCAAATCGGCCACTATCTAGGTATATCCGCAAAAGACCAAGAGTCTATCCGTGCAATGTTCTACAAGGACAAATCAAGTTCTTACAAGATTCTAGAAATTGACGAAAACTGTTCGGATGATGACGTGAAAAAAGCGTACAGAAAGATGGCAATGAAATACCATCCGGATAAAGTTAGAGGTCTAGGCGAATCCCATGAAAAAGCGGCGGCTGAAAAATTCATTGCCGTTCAAGAAGCTTATGATCACATCAAGAAAGATCGCGGAATAAAATAATTAGACCCTAGAAGCGACTATTTCTCTGCTCTTTTCAGCTAGTTGTTCTATTGTCAAATCTGCAAATTCTGCTGGCTGTATTGGTTTGTGAAAATGGACATGAATAGTACCTGATTGCAATCCAACACTTCCTGAGGAAAGCACTTCATAAGCACCTTTAATAGATATTGGCGATATACCAATCCCCGACTCTTTGGCAATAATAAAAGAACCTCGTTTGAATACCTGCACTTGTCCATTTTTCGAACGTGTTCCTTCAGGATAGGACATTATATTTCTTCCCGCCTTTATCTTCTCACCAGCTTCACGCATGGTTTTCATGGCGGTGTCTTTATTTTTTCTATCAATATAAAGCATGCCTACCATCCAAATGAATTGGCCCATAAGTGGGATATTTCTCAATTCTTTTTTTGTAATGTAAAACATAGAAACTGGTGAAACTCGGCAAATGGCGACAATATCAAACAACGAAGAGTGATTAGCCACATAGATATACTTCCCTTTTTGATCTATGTTTTCGATCCCCGAGCCAACCACCCGAACACCAGAAATAGCGCATAATACAGGACTCCAAACATAACGGGCGGTGAATAGCATCACGAAGCGACGATGCCAGGTCAATAAGAGTAAGACCATGCCCAAAACAGCACAAAAGCCTGTCCATATCGCGATCAATAGGGCTTGAATAAAATTGAGGATTTTTCTAAACATAATCAATGCTTCAAGTCCGCGAATATGGTATTTTTTCCTTTAGCTTATACATTTGCGGCATCAAGCCACTTTTACAACATAAGATCTGTGCCTTAATCACTTGTGCCATAACAATTATTGCAAGTAGCAATTTAGTGGCTCAAAAACTAACTGAGCTTCCATTGATTGCATTTCCTGTCGGAGGTTATACTCCAGAGACTCGATGGGGCATCGGACTTGCAGCTTCCTATCATTTTCAGATCAATAAGGAAGATACAATTTCTCCTTTTTCTCAAATACAGTTAGGGGCTGTTATCACACAAAACAAGCAACAGGTTTATTCCCTGCCCTTCAACATTTATTGGAAACAAAGAAAACATCAGGCATACGGAGAGATCACTTATAGCAATTATCTCTACTACTTCTTTGGGACTCAAAGCATGCCACAGGATGATAAAGAGCGCTACGATTCTAAATTTTTGAGAGTGAGATTAAACTACTTGAAAAAAGTTAGGCCCAATCTCTTTATTGGAGCTCGTTGGTGGTTGAATGATTTTAAGATAACTGATTATTCTCCAGAAGGAAATCTGATCAAGGGAATTGTACCCGGTTCTCAAGGTGGCACTGCTAGTGGTCCTGGCGTAATAGTTCTTTTGGATGATAGAAACAAGGTTTATTACACCACCTCGGGTAAGTATTTGGAGCTCGTTTATCATAATCAAGACCACATTTTTGGCAGTGACTTTAACTATCATCGTTTTCGTTTTGATGCAAGAAAATTCATCCCTTTTTCAGAAAAATCAACACTAGGAATTCAGCTGTTTGGTGACTTTTTACAAGGAGATGTTCCCTTCTTTGAAATGACTGGTGTGGGAGGAGAAAAAAGAATGCGTGGTTACTTAGAAGGGCGTTTCAGAGATAAAAACCTCGCGTTATTACAATTAGAATATCGTTATCGTTTAAATAACAAATGGGCTTTAGCTGCATTTGGTAGTGGTGCATTTGTAGAAAATAGTATGGCTGATTATAGAGTGGAAAACTCTAAATGGACTGGCGGCGCAGGGGTTCGTTATTTCTTTGATCCCAAAAAGCGAATGACCATTCGGCTTGATGCCGCTTACAATGGAAGGACCGTTCTTCCCTATCTAAGTGTTGGAGAAGCATTTTAATAATTTTTCTCATCGTGTTCAATGTTTCATCTCTAAATTGGCTGCACTAAGTTTACTCCATCTCCATGCCTGTCTATCTACTCGACAATGAAATTTGGTTTCCTCCACATGGAGAATCAGACACTGATGTGATGGCAATCGGTGGGGATTTGAGTGAGGCAAGGCTCATAACCGCTTACTCACACGGTATTTTCCCATGGTATGATGATGTCGATGAAATTCTTTGGTGGAGTCCAAAAGAACGTTGTGTAATATTTACGGATGAGGTCAAAATTTCCAAATCCATGCGCAACATTATCAATCGAGGTGAATTCAAATGCACTATGGATCTAGCCTTTCGTGATGTGGTAGAAGGCTGCAGAAGCGGCGATCGCGTTGGACATACGTGGATCCATGACGAAGTGCTCGAAGCATATACAAAACTGCATGATTTGGGTTTGGCACATAGCGTTGAAGTTTGGCAACAAGGAAAACTCGTTGGTGGACTTTATGGAGTTTCACTAGGTCATGTATTTTTTGGTGAAAGCATGTTCTCAACTGTTTCCAACAGTTCAAAATTCGCCTTTATAAATCTTGCTCAAATGCTTCATGCCAATGGCTGGAAGTTGATAGATTGTCAAATACACAATAGTCATTTGGAATCACTTGGAGCAAGAAACATTGATCGGAAAGACTTCTTAGATATTCTTGAAGTTGAATTGAAATACCCCACACAACAGGGCAAATGGACTATCTCGAAAAAATAAAGTATATACTTACACATCCGCTGCCCGGTGAAGAAGCTCATGAAAAAATCATGTCTTACAACAGAGCACAGGCGGTAGATGCACGAATGATGGATCCTCACCCAAAGGAAAGCGCCGTGATGATGTTGCTCTTTCCTCACCAAGAAGAGTTGTGCACTTTATTTATCGTTCGTCCTGAAAACCAAGGTGTGCACAGCGGGCAAATGAGTTTTCCTGGGGGTAAAAAAGAACTCGGTGAATCAATGTTGGAGACGGCGTTGCGCGAAACAGAGGAAGAAATTGGACTTGCCTCTAATCAAATCGAGATAATTGGAGAATTGACAGAAATATATATTCCTCCAAGTCATTTCTTAGTTCAGCCATATATCGGAGTTTTAGAAAAATTGCCCGATTTGAAGCCCAATCCAGATGAGGTGAGTAAAATATTGATTGAGCCTGTTTCCAATCTAATGACCGCCTCAACTATTCTCAAAAAGAAAATATTCATTCCGAAATTTGAGAGAACCCTTGAGGTCCCTTACTTCGATGTACAAGGACACACTCTATGGGGCGCCACGGCTATGATGGTCTATGAGCTCAAATTTGCATTAGAAAAAGCAAATATTTAACCCATCTTTGAACGCTTCTGTGTGTTGTTTGTACAGAAGGTAGAAATTAGGAAATAATGCTACGAAAAATCACTCTGATACTTGTTTTGATTGCTATTGGGATAATTTCCAAAGCACAAAATCAAGCGCCTTCAGTAAACGAAAGACTTTTCTACAATAACGACAACGCTGAATTTGAAGCAGCGCCAGTAATTACATTCTCCCAAAATGCTGCTTATTGGGAAAATGAAGTTAAGTTGAATGCCAAGAATGAACTGGCGTGGGTAAGATTGTACAATGCTCGCTTATTTGAGTCCTTTAGTGCGCATTCAAGGGAACTTTCATCAGATCGCAAAAAAGTACTTTCAGATTTAGTAAAGCAAGTTGAAACGAATCTACCAAACAGTTTTTCATTCTATTACTTATCTTATTTAAATAACCAAAGTAAGTCTGAAGCTTCACTGCAACTCCTTCAAAAGGCAGCAGGAATCAACTCCAACTACTCAGAAATGTGGGATGACCTTTTATTTAGTCATTATGTAAAAGGCGATAATAAAGGCGTTGCAGAAATGACTGAGAAGCTTTTCAACTCCTCAATTTATTCAAGCGCGATAATGGAGTACAATCAGAATGTACTAAGTAGCGTAGAGAAAAATGGAGTACTTGTTACCTACGGAAATATCGATAGCTATCCCCTATTGATTTGGCAAGAGAAATTCAATATTCGAAAGGATGTAAAGATTGTTTGTTTGGAATGGCTGAGCAATGAAAAATACTCTGCTGATATCGCGAAAATTCTCGGTATTAAGACTGAAAGTATTTTAAACGTTTCAGAAGAAAAAGCACTTGAAGCAATTCTAAAATCTAATAAGAAGAAGGTATATCTAGGATTAACGCTTCCTCCAGCTTTTCTAAAAAAACAAAGTGGCAACCTTTATTGCACTGGACTTGCCATGCTCTATAGCTCCAAGCCTGTTTCTAATATTGAAAGTTTAAGAACCAATTGGACTTCATTATTTAAAAGAAAATACTTGAATGCTAATGATGATATCAATCGCAATTATTTGATTCCTCTTGTCATCCTTTATCAAGCTGAAACAGATGAAGCGAAAAAGACTGATTATCGTCAAACTATTGATTTTATTAGCAATTCAATAGGTGCAAATCAGAATGTAGAAAAGTACATCAGATGATATGGCAGAAATAAAAGTACCATATCAAAAACTCGCTGATGAAGAATTAATGCTTCTAGTTGGCAAAAAGGACAGCAAAGCGTTTGAAGCTTTATATGACCGCTACAGCCGATTGATGTACAATTATTTTCATCGAATGCTTTGGAAAGACAAAGAGAAGTCTCGTGATTTTACGCAAGATCTTTTTTCCAAATTGATTCACAAACCTGAGCTTTTCAATGCTGAACGATCTTTTAAAACATGGCTGTATAGCGTAGCGCACAACATGTGTAAGAACGAGTATGCTAAGCATGAAGTGAGACAAACAGCGCATCAGGAAATCAAGAGTACAACTTCATTTCAGACTGAAAGTGGCGCCAGCCAGATAATGGATCGCAAGGCTTTCAATGAAGAATTAGAAAAAGCTTTACAAGAACTTGATGAAGTAAAACGCACCACTTTTGAATTGAGATTTAAGCAAGACATGAGCATTCAAGAAATAAGTGAAATCATGGAATGCAGCGAGGGAACAGTGAAATCAAGACTTTTTTACACATTAAAACAATTGAATACTCGCCTCAAAGTATATGAGGGAATGCTTGGATTGTTTATCACATTAATGATTGGAATATCATGAAGCAATTTTCAAAATACGATCCAGAGGATATTGAATCATTGTTGCTGCACAAGCAATTCAATGAACTTTACCCTGAAGAAAAAGAATTTGTTCTTCGTCACCTAGATGGTGTTGAGGAATATGAATCCATGCGCAGAATGCTTTTGGAATTGAAAAATTCTGAGGGTACTGATGAATGGTTGACTCCAGACCCATCGATCAAAAAAGCATTGATGGCAGAGTTTGCACGCGAGCGAAAAGGCAGATTCAGCATTTGGTTGAATTCATTATTCGCAATGCCCGAACGTCCTATTTACATGCAACGTGGAGTTCAGTGGAGTTTCGGTGTTGCTGTAATCGTTGGTGCATTCTTTTTCTTGAAACCAAATGGCAATCAAACGCTATTAGCAGAAAATCAAAAAACAGAAAATCTAGAGGGCACCGCAGCAAAATCAGATACCACCACAAATGAAGCAGGTATTGCTGCTAATCAGAAAACGGTTGTTGACACCTCTATGAGCAATGTTATTCCAGCCGCACCAAAAGTGCTCGCAATGGCAGCTCCTGCGCCTTCAGTTCAGTTAGATGAACAGGTAGCAACAACTGATTCTGAAAGCAAAAAAAATGTAGAGCGTGATTTTGCAAAAGCCGAATCTATAGAAATGCCAACTGCCGATGGTTCCCTTGCAGAAAGCAATGATGAAGTGACTGTTACAACCAATTCACTGAGTGATAGTAACACAGGGAATACTTATACCATGACATCGCCTGCCTCTGCCAATGTTCAAAATGTAACATTAAGCTCCAAATCATTTGAATTCGTGGCTGTCGCGAATACAGGAAGTATGGCGAATTACAATGATTTGCTTGACTTGATGTTTACCGCTAAATAATTACGCTTTAGCTTTAAACTTGGATATTGCATTGCGAGTGAAATCCGAAAGGACCAGGCGTCCGCTAATTCCAGCACGTTCGATTAAGAGCTCATCCCAATTTTCAGTGCCTCTCCAAAGTACTTTTTTGATTTCAGCCATAGCTTCAGGACTGCTTTTAGCGAGACGATGAGCTAATGCATCGATTGCAGCGTCCATTTCCGCTTCTGTTTCGAAGATCTCAGTATAAAGGCCCTTTTCACGCGCCCATTGAGCAGAAGCCCATTCGGTGGCGTTGATAGCCAATTGCGACATCGCAGATAATCCCATTTTACGTTCTACCGCAGGTCCAACAACGAAAGGACCAATTCCCACAGCCAATTCGCTGAGTTTGATCGCTGAGTTAACAGTTGCAAAACAATAGTCTACAGAAGAGGCTAAGCCCACTCCACCACCAACCGCTTTACTTTGAACACGACCAATAATCAATTTGCTTGATTTGCGCATAGCGTTGATAACAAGGGCAAAACCACTGAAGAAGTGCTTTCCCGTTTCCAAATTATCAATAGAAATAAGTTCGTCGAAGCTAGCACCGGCACAAAAGGCTTTTTCTCCCTTGCTTTTCAGGATAATCACTTTCACATCGTTGTTTTCAGAAGTGGTTGTGATTGTTTGAGCCAATTCTCGAAGCAAAGTCCCTGGAAGAGAGTTGCTTTGAGGGTGAAAAAATGTAATTGAAGCGATTCCTTCATTGAGAGAGACCTCTACCGTGCCGTTTTCCATAACTGAATTTTGGACAAATCTAAATGAAAACGGGCTTATCCCGGAAATTTGGAAATCTTCAAAAAAAAGTCTACATTCGAAAAACCTTAGCTAATTCTAACCAAAATAAAGAGTATAAATGAACACGGATCGCGACCAACTTCGTTATGCTGTTCAGGAGTTTTTGAACGATGTAATCGAACAAGGATTTCATCATTTGATCAATCATCCTCAGCAAAGTGACGAATTAAATCTCATTATCAAAGAAGCGACAGACGAGCTTAACTATC
>JBJOKO010000132.1:0-7555 GCA_046046035.1 Bacteroidota bacterium
CATTGGCAAATGCTGTAGCATCGATCTCAAAAAATTCTGCTGTAAAAGTATTTGTGTAAACGAGCTCTCCTTTCGAATCAAACATTTGAACTAAGCATGTTCCATTCAAATAACTTTTGATTGAGAATTTGTCTGCGCTAGGATTCGGATAGATACTAATCAATTCAGATGCTCGGTCTTCAATGTTTTGATAAATGAAGTTGAGTATTGCTGATTCGGCAGAGCAGCCTTGCGTTTGGATTTCTACGGAATAGAATCCACTTTGCGTTGCTGTATAGAATTGACCGTTCGCATTTGGAATGGGCTGTCCATTCAAATACCATTGATAACTTACCCCTGATTGATCACAGAACATTGTATTTGTATTCACCGTAATTGTTGGTGTTGTAATAGCAATGAAATCAACTTGAACAGAAGTGCTTCCAGTACATGTGCCATTGGCAACAGTAACTCCATATTCTCCCGCACTTGTAACATCTATTGAAGGGTCAGTTTCATTTGTTGTCCAAAGAATGGAACTGTAGTTGGTTCCTAGATTTAAGGTTTGAATTCCTCCTTGACAGTTATCACCAGATACAGTAATTTGAGGATTCGGTACATCATTGAAGAAGATCTCGATTTGATTTGATGTTGGACATCCCAGCATGCTTGCTGTTACTGAATATATGCCTGGAGTCGTTACCGAAATAGTATTATTCTCTTCTGTTGTCGACCATACTATATTTTCGAAGCCATTATCGATTGACAATGTTTGAATATCACCAATACATGAGCTTCCCGAAGTTGAAATTGTCGGTGTAGGTGCAGAAAAGAAATCAGCGAAATAAGATGTTGTAACCTCGCAATCACCTTGTGTTACCGTCAGATAGTAAGTGCCTTCCGTTGTGACGTTGGTTGATGAAGTTTCAGAGCCAGTAGTCCATGAATAGGAATCATAAAGGTCTGGTACTTGCAGAGTCATAACATCACCAATGCAGATTCCTCCTGATTGAACAATGTTTGGTTCTGAAATATTCCCGATGGTAACATCAATATTCACAGTTGTCGAACAGTCCGAATCGTATACAGTAACGCTGTAATTACCTGATTGGTTGACTGTAATTTGATTGGATTGACCGCCGGTGGACCAACTATAAGCAGTGTATCCAGTAGGAACTGTAAGCGTCTGTGGTGAACTCGAACAAGGAGTACCGTTGCTAACAATGGTCGGGATATTTATACTACAAATAGAAAAGTTTTGACAAGCTGTTTCACTCCATTGTCCAGCACCATCCATAACTCTCACACAAATGGTATGTGTTCCTGTAAGGCCAGTTGGAATGGGTAAATCGAAGTTGTCGTTTATGATGTTCTGCTCTGGAATAAAGAACTCCGTTGCATTGCCAACACCAGGATCCGTATCGATGTAGTATTCGGCATACACCAAGTTTTCATAACCTACACCTCCTTGAATTTGGATGTTTTGTTGGTCGTACAATGACCATTGGCCTGTATTGTCTTTTACACGGATATAAAGCGTGTGAACCCCTTTAGCAAGACCATTGACCGATAGTTGAAGATCTTGATCTATAAGAAGTGCATTCAGATTTATACTTTGACCATTTCCAAATCCAGGATCTGTGTTAAAGTAATATTCCATTTCCGTTATGGTGGCAAGTTGGCTGCCGACAATTTGAATCAATTTGGCATCATATAAGGACCATTGATTTTCGCTGTCTTTGACGCGTATATACAGCGTGTGTGTACCATTTGCTAATCCATCAAAAGAAAGATCAAAGTCTTGATCAACAGATTCTGTGGAGATTGCCACTTGAGTGCCTTCTCCGAAACCAGGGTCTGTATCATAGAAATATTCAAACGCATTTAGCTGCGCCATTTGAAGGCCGCCGATGATTTGGATATTATCCATGTCGTATAAACTCCAACGTCCATCACTGTCCTTCACTTGAATGTAAAGGGTGTGAACACCACGAGCCAATGCACTTACATCAGCTGTGAAAGGTTGATCTACTTCACTGAGATTTCCAATAGTGAAGTATTGGGCAGTGTTTTCATTTCCGTCAAAGTATATCCTCATTTGAGTGATATCTTGACTAAATAGAGAAAGCGAAATAAGAGAAAAGCAAATCAACCAAAAGTGTTTGATTTGATTTCTCATTGTCCGCTTCCGTTTGCGTTGAGGTGAATAGTAATTGTTCCGCCTTGAGGAACAGTTGAAGATTCAAGACTGAAATCGACAATATGCGGGGTGCCTCCATCAATTCCGAATGGATTGAAATTGAAGATTCCGCCATATATACCTATGTCTGTACCATCTGTTGCGGCATTTGTCGCTGGTGAATCAGCAGCTACATGGAAATCGTTGTTGTAACTATAGTTGTTATCCCAAACAAATGCGTTAAAATCGGGATCAACGTTTACTAAATTGTTAGAACCTGGCACGTCTAGATATGCAGAAGAATAATTCCACAAAATATTATTGTCGAAGGTGCATTGGCTGCATGAATAGCTTGCTCCATAGTTTGTAGATGCTTGTGTGGTAATAATATTATTGGAGAAATAAACATTCGTTCCAAATCCTACACCTGTGCTACTTGCTGATGATGTGAAAAATTGAGAGATGATATTGTGATCGAATATTGTTCCACTTGGTATGTTAGTGAGTGTTGTTGAAGCTACTGTTGATGAAATGTAGTTGTTTCTAAAAATGGCATTTGAGCCTAGGCCAGAAATGTTTATGTTCGTGCCATAAGATTTGATGATATTTCCTTCGAATATCCAGTTGTTATATACACCCGAGTTGAGCGCAATTGGATTGCCATTGTAATTGGTCAGGAAACAACCTGAAAAAAGTAAGTTGTTTACTGTTGTTGAATTCGTTGTTGTTATTTGAGCGATGTTTAAACCTTTGAAAATACTATTACTACTATTATTCCCAAATGTGACAATATCGAGTGCTGAATTATAAAGGGAAAAGTTTGGATTGTGTCCGGCTCCCATAATCACAAGTCTTTTGGTCACAGTAATACTGCCATAGATGGTTGGAGAAGGTTGGATATAAATGGTGTCACCATCAAGGGAAGCTCCCATTGCTGAAGTGATAGATGTAAAGTCGGCATCGGAGCCACTTTGATTATTTACTGTTCGAATAGTTGCATTGGCAACAAGACACGCCAAGAAGGCGAAGATGCTAAGTGTGATTTTCATTTTGGTTAAGTAATTGAATGCTAAAGTAGTTTTTTAGCTTTTACTTACCAAAGTTTATAGGATTTGTGTTTGGCTTTTGTTCGGGATAACAAGCACAGAAGCCGCGATAATAAAGAGATTGGCGATTCCTAGTAGTCCGCCTTCATCAAATAGGAAGCGGATTTTTTTACCCACGATGTCTGGAGAATTCAGGCAATATGGGATGAAGGATATTGTAAAAAGTACAATAACCGCCAGCCATTCAGCATTAAATAGAGTGTTTTTCTTTTTGAATAATTCTGCGATGGTATAGGCAATCAAAGGCCATGTCCACATGAAGTGCTCAGTATCGGTATGAACAAGGTTTGGAATTAGCGCAACGAGGATAAAGAACTCCAGGAAGCGAACATCGGTGTTGCCGTATTTTCTTTGATTTTTTATTAAGAAGAAAAGAAAAACAGCGCTAGTTAACCCAAGCAGAATAACGATACTCAGCGGATGTCCAGGCTGACGAAGAATGAAGTGATTGAAAATTCCATAAATCGTATTTGGACTTTCTTCCAACTTAATACTGTGATCGCGCATAGCGATGAACCATTCTTTTATCAATCCAATGTTTCCATCCCAACCTTTAATCACCATTGGGAAAAGGAGTCCAACTGCCACAAAACTTATTGTTGTTAAAACAGCTTTCCATTGTTTTTTCCAAATAAGATAGGGAAGTAGAATGAGGAAGTGTGGTTTGAATAATAATAGCAATCCATAAAGTAGCCCCGCGTGAATTTGTTTTTCATTTTTTAGAAATGAATAAATCCAAAAGGCTGCTATAAGTAAGAAGAGATTGATATTTCCAAGGTGCAATTCCCTTTCTAGATGATCTGCCATGTAAAGGGCTGTCAGTCCGAGAATCCAACCTGCTTTTTCATATTTCTCTTCTGCGATGGACTTATATAAATACAATGAAAACCAAATGATACTGCCCGTAATGAGCAAATAGAAAATAATAGAAGCGACTTTATACGGCATGATCGCAAGCGGTACGAATGGCAAACACGCAAAAGGAGAGTATTTGTAAAATCCGCTGCTAACACCAAAAGCTTTCCCATATAGTTGAGTGTCGTTTAGAAAAGCATTTGCTGCATCATAATAAACGCGGAAATCGGCCATTTGCGCCCGACCGTTTATAGTTTCTAATGCATAATAGGACAAACAAATAATGAAAGAAATCTCCGCGAAAAGCTGGGGACTTCTTCCATTCTTTATCCAATCAAGGAAAGATATTTGGGTGGTATTATTCATTAGAATCTTACGCGAAAGTAATGAATAACGAACATTGGTGACCAACAACCGGTGACTAGTGACTGACGACCGGTGACCGACGACTGGTGACAGGTAGTAAGTAGAAGGTAGTTGGTTTTTACTTCTCACTTCATACTTCACACTTCACACTTTATTCAGTCACCAGTCGTTGGTCACTGGTCTCTGTTCGTTGGTCGTTAGTTGTGTATCTTTGAATTCATTCTAATTGTTCGCCATGATATATACGGAAAAGCAGGGGTTTAAGGAATTGGCAAAAATTGCGTTGCCTGGTTTTATAATCAGTCTGTTGTATACAATTCTCTTTTTCTTTATAGAAGAATATGCCGGTGATCATATTTATAAAGTATCTGGACAGATTGGTTCTGTATTTGGTTTGGCCGTTGCTTTTTTTCTTGGCTTTCGAATGAATTCAGCCTATGATAGGTGGTGGGAAGGACGGAAAATATTTGGTGAGCTTTTGAACAACTCAAAGAGTTTTAGCACAAAATCTATCGTTTATTTTAGGAATACAAAGAATCTTGAATTTGATTTTCGTCAATCCTCACAAGCGGTTTGTTACGATTTGTTGGAGCTTCATAAGTTGTATTTGGAGTTCTTCGAAATCCGAATGAGCCAGAAGAGACATCGTGAATTGACTGCCGATGAATTGGCACTAATGCGAAAGTATGGCTTCGAAATGGTATTTGGTCACGATATACCAAATGAAATACTAATAGCTAAGACGGGTCTTTTAGAAAGAGCTTTTGCAACTGAAAGTCATATTGAGAAGAATGATTTGATGCAGCATATAAATCGATTTTATGAAATTCAAGGCAAGGCGGACAGAATACGGAATACTCCTTTTTTAAAAATTTATGGAGCGTTTACTCGATTTATTGTTCTTGCCTATGTGGCAATGATGCCATTGTTCATCGGTGACATTGATTTCGGAGGTGAAGAAAGTAGCTTTGAGTTTTTGGCCATTCCGATTATGGTGCTTATTAGTACTGTTTTTTTGACAATAAATACCTTGGCCAATTACTTGGGTGAACCTTTTTCTGACAAGATCACCTCAATTAATATTCATACTATTTGCTCAACTATTCGAGGTAATATCGTTGATTCTCAGAGCAAGCTCCAGTAAAAGTTCAACAAGAGATCATCGATAAAAGTCATTCATGCGTGAAAAAGTGCTTCTTGTCCCTACATACTCATAAAATGAATAACCTTTTGTTTTGTTCGTGAACCTGATATTGGTTTTCGTGATTCGATTTTGACTTTTTTATTATTGTTTTTGGATTATTTTTTTTAACCCGATAATTTGTTAGACTTTATTTGAGTGATTTGTTGTGGGGTTGTTGATATTAAGTGGTTTAGGTTCAAGATGTTCATTGCGTTGTTTTCGTTGAAAAAGAGTTAATTAGAGTATGCTTAACCTTAATTAGCCTTTATCTATTTAATGCGTCATTTCAAGATCTTTTTTGTCATTTTTATTTTTTTGACAATTGGTCACACAGAATGTTCTGCCCAAGAAAATGGTGCGCATTTTATAAAAGTTTTGGATCCCAAAATATTGGGAATTCCTTCTCAATGTTTAGGCGGTGTCCAAGATCATAGAGGCATCGTTTATTTTTCTGCCGGTGACAAAGTCGTGGAGTATGATGGCAATAGAGTCAGAACTCTGTCTCTTCTGAATAATGCAGAACCTTCGGCATTCTGTGTGGATAGTTCCGGTATTGTCTATGTGGGAGGTGATTCAGAATTGGGTTATTTATTTCCAAATGACCAAGGAGAAATGCGTTATTTCTCTTTAATGGACAGGATCGATCCATTGCAGCGCGATTTCGGATCAGTTTGGACATGCATAGCAATTGGCAATACTGTTTATTTTTCTTGTGACAAGGGAATATTAATTTGGAATAGGATCAAAATGAATTTTGTTGAAACCAATTTGAGGTATTCCATATTTGAATTTAACGGTTCTATTCTACTCAATAATGCGGAGCATGGACTTTGTGAATTAAAACATGGATTGACTATTCCTCTTAAAAATGGGGATTATTTTTTAGGCAAATCAATTGTTGAATCCGTTCAAATGAACGATCAGGAAATTTTATTGGTTACTATCGATACTGGTTTAACGTCGTACAATATAATTACAGGAGAAATAAATGGCCTCGAACATGGTGTTATGAAGGATTTCGCTAAGTTGAAGTCAAAGCATGTTTATAGTATATCTAGAACTTATGATGGTCATTTGGCTATTGGAACAATTAATGGTGGTGTTTATCTCTATTCTCCGCTTGGATTTTATGAGCGAAATATTAATGTGTCTAACGGACTGCTGAATAACACCATTAATAAGCTCTTCAATGATGTTCATGGCAATCTTTGGATATGTACTGATAATGGAATAGTCTTGCTTGAAATAGGGAATGGACTTCAAGCATGGACGGCTAAAGATGGATTGAATGGAAAGGTGGTTGATATTGAACGATTCAATAATCGACTATTCATTGGCACAGAAACGCACATGTCCTATCTAGACGATTCAGAAGCTAAAATTTATGAAGACTTCAATTCAGACATTTGGGATTTTTCCATATTTAAACGGGATAAGAAAGATTGTTTTTTACATCTAGCTTCGAGCACAGGTTTATATGAATTGGATTTGAGTTTTAATTTACGAAGATTGTCTCCTATTTCTGCTCTTTCATCATGTCAGCTCAATGAAGATGTGGTCGCATTTGGTGCTATTAGTGGAATTTATTTGTATCAGTATAGTACCAAAACTGTTTTGACATTGCACCGAACTGATGATTCGGTTACGAGTCTCTATGTTGATAGAGCAGGAGCGGTTTGGTTTGCCACAGAAACTCAAGGTGCAGGATTTATTACAATTGATGGGGATATTTATTTATTCAATACTTCAACGGGGGCTGAAACAAACAAGCATATCAGTGTATATGGGGTAAATGGTGAGGGTATTCTAACTACTAGTTCTGGACTTTATCGTTTTCAGCGTGAAACCAAGCAGTGGATTCGAGACTGTCGCTTCGGTGATTTCCTA
>JBJOKO010000133.1:0-7508 GCA_046046035.1 Bacteroidota bacterium
GCATATCTGCAAGGGCATTCTTGAAGCCAATTTGGGATTGAATCCACAGAACAATGGTGAGTTGGTTATCATCAATGTGCCAATGCTAACAGAAGAGCGTCGTCGCGATTTGTCTAAGCGCGCGCATGCTGAAGGAGAGACTGCGAAAGTGGCTATCCGCACGGCACGTAAGGATGCTATTGACTTTATCAAGCAAGCGCAAAAAGACGGTCTACCAGAAGACGAAGCCAAATCAGGCGAAGCAAAAGTTCAAGAAGTAACAGATCGTTACAACAAGAAAGTAGACGAGATTTTGGCAATAAAGGATAAGGACATCACGACGATCTAGTTCGGGAGTTCGTGGGGTCGCTGACAGTGCAGCCAAATGGAAACAAATGCACACAAGTGAACCCAAATGAAAAAATGCATTAATGTTCTTCATTTGGGTTCATTTGTTTCCATTTGGGTGCATTTGAATACACTTAAAAACTACCACACTATCAAACTATGCTAGTGTTTCTTCTCGGCTATTGTATTCTTTAATAATCTTCACTGTTATTATAGCAAGAGGAATGTCGAGTACAGCTGCGAGGATTGTGATGTTATCCGCAAATATCATGTCGGATATCGTGTCTTGATCCATTCTCAGTGCGATGTTGTTTATAACAGAATTGATAATCCAAAGCGTCCACCAAGCTCCGGTGTAAAACATATAATTGAATTTTTTCGAATTGAATTCGTCCGTTCCCAAGTGGTTTGTAAGGGACATCCACAATTCACGCATTATAGAAAGTGGTCTTACTAGATTGAGGAATGGCACAAACCAGGCTCCTGCAGCCCAACCATCCGTAAATTCGGTAGTGGTGAAATTTGTTAAGTTATGGTATGCTCTTCTGAACCATTGGATGAAGAACACAGCTGAGATAATTCGAACAAGGAGGTTGATGATACCTACGAGTTGATTCATGGAATCGCTTCGTTCAGCTTCCTTCATAAGGTCTTCGCCGAATGTGGCGTTGTCTAGTCTTTCGAGTACATCTATTTCGATGAATGTTGTTGCTATCATGGCGATTGACGTCGCCATTACAAGCCATACAAGTGTTTGTGCATTGCGCGCACGATCAGAGTTCGGACGGAAGTCGGTGAATTCTGCCGAGTTGCTATTTGTGATTCCGTTGTCGAGAGGAGAGGAGTTCATGGTAGTTTGGTAGTTGGTAGTTGGTAGTTGGTAGTTGGTAGTTTGGTAGTTTGGTAGTTTGGTAGTTTGGTAGTTTGGTAGTTTGGTTTTTTTCGAGGTTAAATGTATGGAAATGGGATTAATTTCGGCTTGAATTAATTTTGGGTTTATGAATGTTATTGGAATTGTAGTTAGTTTTTTGAAGTCGCCGCTGCGGTTGATGATGGATTCTATTTCGGAGGAGAAGATGAGGTGGGGGAGTGCTTTGGTGGTTTTTTTGTTTTGTTATGTCTTGGCTTTTATTCCTCTTGTTTATGAAGTGGAAAATATCACCTTAGAAGTCTTGTGGGTGACAACATTGATGTTCTTGACATTCACCGTTCCTTATGCGTTTGTGCTTGCTGGATTAAGTCAGCTTTTTTTTAGAGCGCACATTAGTTTTCAAGCCAATTTGGTGGTCAGTATACTAATGATGTGTTGCGCTTTTATTATCGCATTTATCGGCTTGATGATTCGACCTTTGATGGATGATATTAGCTCAGGAATGGGACCAGTTATATTGGTGAGTTGTTTTTTCTTGGTATTGGTTTTATTGCGTTTCGTATTTAATCTGCGTTATTACAAAGAAAAGGTAGTTTCTATTGTTTTAAAATCCTGTTTTGAATTTTTCCTATCCCAAATTCTTGGCGGCATTATCTCCACCAGATTTTTAAGGATGATTGATGCGATTTATGGAAATGGGTGATGTTCGTGGGGTCATGCGAAGTGAACACAAGTGTAAGCAAATGCACACAAGTGAACCCAAATGAAAAATGCTTTAATGTTCTTCATTTGGGTTCACTTGTTTCCACTTGGGTGCATTTGAATACACTTATAAACTACCACACTACCAAACTATCAAACTATCAAACTAACTCCAGCACATTATTGATTAACGGCCTTCCCAAATTCATCCACCCTCACCAACTCACCGTCTACTTCTTTCATTAAGTAGATTTTGTTTCCGCCATGGGGATTAAATACAGCTAAGGAGTCTTTATCTATAGAAGGATCTGCCCAGGTGTAGTGTTTTAAATTATAAAGTCGGCTGCAATTGAGATCATAAATTAGACTGTCACCAATTTCGAAACAGTTGAATGGCCTATATGAAGAGAGGTGATAACGAAATGAGTCAAAGTTGAAATCTGGCTTGTAGTTTCCTTGTGGTGGACCTAATTCAGAAAAGGAGCTTAAGATGAGTTCAATTTTTCCATCTTTGTCTAAATCACATAGCCCTCTTGAATACTGTCCATCATTATATTCCTTGTGATACAAGGTGAGCAACTTTTCTTGTTCTATTTTTAAAACACAAACGTCCAGAATTGTTCCTCCATCATCTCCTGGTCCCATTAGGAATATGTATTTTTCTTTATTGAATTGATAGATATAAATCGAACTATCGAGCGATTGTAAGAGGTTTTTGTCTTTTTGACGGAAATAAATTCTTGATTTTTCGAAAGAATTGTAGGCGTTGATAGTATCGAATGATGTTCCGTTTTTTCGAATCAATACTTTTTGAAATGTAATGAATGTGCTATCTCTACTAATTAAGGTGATTTCATCTTGCAATGTGTCACCATCCAGATCCGTGGGAAATGTTTTATTGTATGAAATAGGAATAGTTTCAATTTTTTGAATTGAAACTACCTCTTTATTTTTTTCTCTCTCAGAATCTGCGCAATTCCATAGGGAAATTGTGAGCAATAAAACAGCAATTTGCTTCCACATTAATTAGCGGTTTGGACTGCAATGATAGTTAATTCGTGGGGTCTTGCGAAGTGTACACAAGTTTAACCAAATGCACACAAGTGAACCCAAATGAAAAAATGCATTAATGTTCTTCATTTGGGTTCACTTGTTTCCACTTGGGTGCATTTGAATACACTTATAAACTACCACACTACCAAACTATCACACTATCACACTATCAAACTATCAGTGTTGCTTCCTCGCATATCTTCTCGATTGTCTTGCGTTGCACTTGACGTTGGTCATGTCGTATTTGGCGGCTTTCATGCGGTGTTTGGACCAGCGATTGGCTTTTCGTGTTACACGTGCTCGCTCTTTTGCACTCATCTGCCCTGCGCGAGTTTGCGCTTCTGTTGGTAGAAATGAAAGTAGAAATACTACTAAAATTCCGAGGTGAATTAGCTTTTTCATATTGTCAGGTTTACTCAAAGCAACTCAATTTTTTCGCTCATATTGTGGATAGGTGCTGAACGGGAAGAATATGCGGTCGAGTGAAATAGAAAAAGGAGCACCGTTGTACCCCTTTCTCGAACCTTATTGATCAAACCTTCTAAGACGGAATTGAAATCAAGAACCTTCGTCTTCCGTGTATATCTTATTGATGTGACAAATGTATCGGCACCGCTGTTCTGCCGTGCTGACCTAAGTCACATTGAAGGCTGATTTAGACTTGTTCTGATGCAATTCTGCGAGCCTCGCCATCACTGGCAATGAAATCTTCTAAAGTTGGTTGTGCTATAAAGACTGCCTTCTCCATCGTACGCTCTACCACATCAGCAATCTGCAAGAAACCAATTTTATCTTGTAGGAATAACGCAACTGCAATCTCATTCGCTGCATTCATGATACAAGCCATATTGCCGCCTTGCTTCATCGCTTCAAATGCTAAATTCAAACAACGGAATGTTTCTCTATCAGGCTGCTCGAAGGTGAGCTGAGGATAATTCATGAAATTGAATCTCGGGAAATCTGCCGCCAAACGCTTTGGATAACCCAACGCATATTGAATCGGCAACTTCATATCTGGCAAGCCCATCTGCGCTTTCATACTGCCGTCCTCAAATTGGACTATGCTGTGAATGATGGATTGAGGATGCACTATGACGTCGATTTGATCTGGTTGCAAATTGAACAACCACTTGGCTTCAATCACCTCCAAACCTTTATTCATCAACGATGCAGAGTCGATCGTGATCTTCGCGCCCATATCCCAATTGGGATGCTTTAGTGCTTGAGCCTTCGTAACCGTTGCCAACTCTTCCTTAGACTTGCCTCTAAAAGGGCCTCCGGAGGCTGTTAAATAGATTTTCTCGATTTTGTTGTCCCATTCACCCGCGAGGCATTGAAAGATCGCTGAATGCTCGCTATCGACGGGGTAGATGTTGACACCTTTCTGACGGGCAAGTTTGGTAACTAAGTCGCCGGCAACAACTAATGTTTCTTTATTGGCTAAAGCGATTTGCTTTCCAGCCTCAATGGCATTGATTGTAGGACGCAAGCCCGCCGCGCCAACTAGCGCGGTCAATACCATTTCTACTTCTGTGGATTCTACTATTTGTTCTAACGCACGAGCGCCAGCATATACTTTCACTCCCGCATCCCACAGCGCGTTTTTTACGGTCTCGTATTTCGATTCATCACCGATTACAACGCTGTTAACTCTGTATTTTAACGCCTGAGAAATAAGCAAATCAGCATTGCTATGTGCAGTCAATACTTCAACACTAAACTCATCGGGATGCGCTGAAACAACGTCCAATGCCTGTGTCCCAATTGAGCCAGTTGATCCAAGTATTGCAAGCTTCTTCATTCGAAATTTTTGATTTTTGATTTTTTATTTTTGATTTGGGTCGGTTCCTGAGCCTGTCGAAGGATTATTTTTGATTTGGGGAGAGTTTTATAGATGATGGATTATGGATGAGGGATGATGGATTTTTTTTATGAAAGAGCTTTCGCACTTTCTAACTGTCACACCGTATTCACTGCCACATTGCATTCACTGTCTAACTGCCACACTGTTATAAAAATCCCAACTCCAACATCGCCTCTTGACTCATCATGCTTTTGTCCCATGTCGGTTCCCAGGTGATTTCTACTTTGGCGCCGGTTACATTTTCTACCGATGCAACTTTCTCTTCTACTTCAGGAGGGAGGGTTTCAGCTACAGGACATGATGGCGACGTAAGTGTCATGGTGATGGTCACAAAATTTTCATCGTTCACATCAATCATATACACCAATCCCAACTCATATATATCCACCGGAATCTCAGGATCATAAATGGTCTTGAGCTTCTCGATGACTTTGTTTTGTATTTCTGTTTTTGTCATTTTTTCTTGGCTGTTGGCCATTGGCTTTTAGCTATTAGCTTTTGGCTTTTGTTGAGCTACTTACTACCTACCACTTGCTACCTGCTACCAATCAAAGCGTATATCTTCATCTGCTTGATCATCGAGGCCAATCCGTTGCTTCTGGTGGGGCTTAGGTGACTGGTGAGTCCGATGTCGTTTACAAAATGAAGGTCGGCTTGTGCAATGTCGTTAGCTGGTAGTCCATCTAACACACGAATCACTAGAGAAACAAGTCCTTTCGTGATTATCGCATCGCTGTCTGCTGTGAAAGAAAGTGTTCCATCACTATTGTTTTCTGCATGCAACCACACTTTCGATTGACAACCTTTAATCAGATTGTCCTCGACTTTGTATTGCTCCTCAATAACAGGAAGTTCTTTGCCAAGTTCAATAATGTATTCGTACTTCTGCATCCAGTCGTCGAACATTCCGAACTCGGAAATAATTTCTTGTTGTCTTTCTTCTAGGTTCACTGTCTGTATTATTTCAACATTGAAATAGCTTTTACAAGGGCGTTGTAAAGCAAATCAATTTCTTCTTTTGTGTTGTAAATCGCAAACGATGCGCGCACCGTTCCGGGTATTCCGTAGTGCTCCATCAACGGTTGTGTGCAGTGATGTCCTGTCCGCACAGCCACGCCTTGATTGTCGAGCAATGTGCCCAAATCAAACGGATGAATACCTTCTACTAAAAAGGAAATCACGGACACTTTGTTCGCATGATCGCCATATATTTTTAATCCTTCTATGGATTTTAATTTCTCTGTTGCGTAATTCAATAACTCTTGCTCATGCTCATGAACTGCTTCTGCATCTAGCGATGTAGCAAAGTCGATGGCTGCGCCAAAAGCAATTATTCCTTCAATGTTTGGAGTGCCTGCTTCAAATTTGTGAGGGATCTCGTTGTACGTTGTTCCATTGAATGAAACAGTGTGAATCATTTCACCACCGCCGCGATATGGAGGCATAGCTTCGAGCAATTCCGCTTTTCCATAAAGCACGCCAACGCCTGTTGGACCATAGAGTTTATGTGCGCTGAAGCAGTAAAAATCACAATCAAGTTTTTTTACATCAATAGCAAAATGAACTACTGATTGCGCGCCATCAATCATCACTTTGGCGCCAACTTTCTTTGCTTTCTCTATTACTAATTCAATCGGATTAATCGTTCCCAAAGCGTTGGAAACATGATTAACCGCGATGATTTTTGTTTTTGAAGTAATGAGGTTGTCCAATTGATCCACCTGCCATTGACCGTCGGCAGTGATTGGAATCACTTTGATAATTGCACCTTTTTCTTGTGCAATCATTTGCCACGGAACAATATTGGAATGGTGTTCTAATGTGGAAAGTAAAATTTCATCACCGGCATTCAGATTGGCTTTTCCGAATGTTTGTGCCACTAGATTGATTGAATCTGTAGTACCAGTGGTGAAGATTATTTCACGAGTATCTGGAGTGTTTAGAAATGCAGCAACTTTTTTACGAGTGCTTTCAAACGCTTCTGTAGCGAGGGTTGCGAGCTTGTGCACACCTCGGTGAATGTTTGCATTGTACCCCAAGTAATAGTTGGTGATACTCTCAATTACCGAAAGAGGTTTTTGAGAAGTAGCAGCATTATCCAAATACACTAATGGATAACCATTGACCTCTTGGTGCAGAATAGGGAACTCATCCCTAAGGCTAGCGACGTCAAGACGGTTGGCTACTGTTTCCATTTTATTTTTAATTGTAAAGCAATCCTTTGTGAGCGAGTGCTTCGATTATATGTGTGCGAACAGTTTCGTTTTCTACTTTGTTCAATACATCATTGATAAAAGCAGTGGTCAATAATTTACGAGCAGAGTCTTCACTTAGTCCGCGAGCACGAAGATAAAACATTGCACTTTCATCTATCTGACCTGTGGTAGTTCCGTGACTACATTTCACATCGTCTGCATAGATTTCAAGTTCTGGTTTGGTGTTCATTTGCGCATCTTCACCTACGATCACATTCGCATTGTTTTGATATGCGTTTGTTTTCTGAGCGTCAGGACGCACATACACTTTACCATTGAATACACCTTGTGATTGATCAAAAAGAATTCCTTTGTAAAGCTCATTGCTATTACAATGCGGGAATCTGTGATCGACTTTGGTGTGATTGTCTACAAGTTGTTTTCCGCGTGGCAAGTAGAAGCCATTCAGATTCGCTTCGATGTTTTGACCATCAAG
>JBJOKO010000134.1:0-7467 GCA_046046035.1 Bacteroidota bacterium
TTTCAATTTACCCCAACCCTGCAACCGACGTGGTAAATATTCAATTTGAAAATGGCCAACAACCAGAAAATATTATAATCTACAACTCCCAAGGTCAAATTGTTTTCCAACAAAACATCCCCCAAGACCAAACCAAAATTCAAATCTCCACATCAAACCTAGCTCCTGGTATTTATTTTATTAAGGATGCGGCGGTAAGGTTGGTGGTGGAGTAGAAAGCAATTTTTGATTTTTTATTTCTTATTTTTTATTCATTCTCATTTGGTCCCTGAGCCTGTCGAATGGGCTGTTTGTCATTCTCATTCTAAGAGTGCCACGGACGGGACCAGCCCCGTTCGACAGGCTCAGGGCGGCGCTTCGGCTACAGTCACTTCGTTCCTTACGCTCAGGGACCCTTGGTCGGAGCCAGAGTGGAAATTGGGGGATGGAAGAAAAAACAGAGTTTTTTCTTCCATCCCCCAATTTCTATTAAAAACGAAGTCAGGGTCCCTGAGCGTCGGGAGCGAAGCGACCAGAGTCGAAGGGCGCCCCCCCAAAAAAAACCCGAATTTTCCACTTCAAACCTCAAACTTCATACTTCAAACTTCAACTGTCGTTATCTTCGCCCTATGAGAACCTTTGCCTTAACCTTTAGCATTGCGGCGGTCATTTGCTCTGCTGCTTATATCTCACTTAAAAATAACGTTATCCCTGCGCCGAAAGGATTCGCGCAACAAGAGGGATACGGCGTCAATCCTGGTAGCCGTAAGTACTTTGAGTACATGCGTCACCATGATCCCGCTACAGGAGTTGTTCCTAAAAACATGCGCAACGCTGTGGATGAATTCGCGGCTCGACTTCCTCGCAAATCTTCGGACAGAAGTCTAACTTGGGAAGCACGTGGTCCTATCAATAAAGGTGGTCGTACTCGTGCTCTTGCGATTGATGTAACCAATAGCAACACCCTTCTTGCAGGTAGTGTTACCGGCGGTATGTGGCGCTCTACTGACGCTGGACAATCGTGGGTAAAAACGACTGCACCACATCAAATGCACAGCGTAAGTTCTATCGTGCAAGACAAACGTCCAGGTCATGAAAACACATGGTACTTCGGAACAGGTGAAGAATTTTATGGCGTGGTGAGCGGAACCTCATTCACCTCACAATACAGTGGCGACGGCGCTTACAAGAGCACCGATGGTGGTGTTACCTGGTCTCCAATACTTAGCACTAGCAGCAATACTCCTCAAAACGTAATGCAAAATGGTAGCTATGATTTCATCTGGAACATGGCGATGGACTATTCCAACACTGCAGAAGATGAAGTGTATGCCGCCGTTTATAATGGCGTCATCCGCAGCACCGACGGCGGTGAAACATGGTCACAAGTTTTAGGATTCGGAACTTCTGGTTCTGAATTCACCGATATACACGTTACTCCAACGGGAGTTGTTTATGCAACAATGTCTTTTGCAAATGGCGCTAACAACGGCGGTATTTTCAGAAGTCCTGATGGAATCACTTGGACAGAAATTACACCTACAAGCATCTATTCTCAACGTCGCATGGTGATGTGTCAAAATCCAGGTGATGAAAACGAAATGTATTTCATTGCAGAAATGAGCAACACCGTTAACGATATCGCTCACGTGCTTTTCAAATACAATTACATCTCTGATGATGGTGCTGGTGCTGGCGGAGAATGGACTGACCTTTCAGCAAATCTTCCTGATGAAGATTGTACACTTCAAATCGGAACTGATTTTGACTTCGGTACTTTCCGCTCTCAGAATAGCTATGACCTATGCATCGTGCATCATCCAACAGAAGACGTTGTATTCATCGGTGGTGTAAACATCAACCGAAGCATGAGCGCATTCACCCAAGACGATAACGACTGGATCGGTGGATATCGCTGCAATATTGAAAACCCGCTTAACTACAGCTATCCAAGTCATCACAGCGATCAACATTTGATGGTGTTCCATCCAACTAATCCTAATGTGATGTACAGCGCAAACGACGGTGGACTCTACCGCACAGACGATGCACTAGCTGACTCAGTATCGTGGACTCCGTTGAATCATGGATATGTGACAACACAGTTCTACACAGTTGCGATGGAACAAGGATATTCTGATAGTGATTTTGTTTTCGGTGGAATGCAAGACAACGGAACATGGATTACACATAGTTCTGATGCTTCATTAAACTGGAAAGAAGTTCACGCTGACGACGGCGCGTATTGCGCACTTCCAGAAGGTCGTGACTTCATTATCACTAGCAGTCAGCTTGGAAGAATGTACAAGAAGACCATTGATGCCGAAGGTAACTTGACAGGTACTACTCGTCTCGATGCGACAAATGCGCCACTGGCTTTATTCATCAATCCATTGATCCTCGATCCATTTAACAACAATGACTTGTACATCGCGGGTAATAAAACCATTCGTGTTCTTCAAGGTGTAAGCAATGTTCCTGTAAATGGAGATTACATTACAGAATTGAGCAGCGACTATTGGGAAAATATCAGCGAAAGTTTAATTGCTCCTAGTGCTGGTGCTATCACTTGCCTAGACAAGGCGCAGATTGATAATTCAATCATTTATTATGGAACAAGCGCAGGTAGAATCTATCGACTCGACGATTGCTACAACACGCAAGTGAAGACTGAAATTACAAGTCCATTGTTCCCAGTAGATGCTTACACTTCATGTGTAACAATGAATGATCTTGATACACAAGAAGCTATTGCAAGTTTCTCCAACTATAGTATCCCAAGTATTTTCCACACAGAAGATGGTGGTGCAAACTGGGTAGATGTAAGCGGAAACTTAGAGCAAAACGTTGACGGTTCAGGCAACGGTCCTGCTGTGTATTGGGTAGAGATTTATCCAGGCACTCCTAAAGTTTACTTCGCAGGAACTAGCGCAGGATTATACAGCACTGAAGTTCTTGATGGTGCGAATACCGTTTGGGAAATGGAAGGTGCGGAGACTATTGGTAACGTAGTTATCAATATGATTAAAGTAAGACCTTACGATGGTAAGATTGCTATTGCAACTCACGCAAACGGTATCTACACAGGTTCTCTAGCACCAGTAGAAGCGGCAAGTGTTGAGAATATCGAAACCTTGAAGAGTGATGTAGTGGTTTATCCTAATCCTTTCAGCGATAAGATTTCTTGGAATTTCGCTACGCGCAAATCCGAGAAGATTACGTTGCAAATTTTTGATTTAACAGGTAAACTTGTTCACGATTCAGGCACGATTAATGCGTTGGCTGGTGAACAAAAAATTGAATGGAATCCTGCTTCGAATGTGATAGGAGGAACTTACATTTATAAAATCAAAATTGGTTCACTTGACAAAGTTGGAAAAATCATTTATCGCAAATAACCGAATGATCATTCGGTCAATCATACTATCATTATTTTCAATGGTCATCTTGAGCGGCAACGCTCAGATGACCATTGTTCTTGATAAGGTACCCCAATTAACTCCATTATTCGACGAGCTCTTTTATAGCGGCACACTTAATAATTGGAATCGCAGTGATTGGCAAAGCTCATTTGTCAAGAAAGACGGCGTGTACAGCATTACAATCATGGCGGAGGAGAATTCCAAACAGGAGTTTTATGTAAACCGCGGCAACGACGAAACCAATGCAAGTAAAGCCGACGGCAGTTATATCGACCCATTTGTTTTCACTTATAAAAAAGGCCAGACACTTCATTTCTCTATTGAGGGGTGGCGCGACATGCCGGGCAATCACACGGTGACAAAGAATGTATTTATTCTATCCAATCATTTTGAGATGGACAGTTTGAAACGTCATCGTCGCGTTTGGATTTGTTTGCCGAATAATTACAACACTGAGGATAAAACCTATCCAGTGATCTACATGCAAGACGGACAAAATCTATTTGATCAAGCCTCTGCCTTCACTGGTGAATGGCATATTGATGAAACCATGTTAGCGATGAATGACACCGTGCAACAGAGTATCATCATAGGCATTGATAATGGCGGTTCGACTAGAATGGAGGAGTACTCGTTTTACCCCAATCCTAAATATAATTTCGAGGCACAAGGAGGGAGTTATGCAGATTTTATAATCAATAATTTAAAACCATTTGTCGACACTAATTTCCGCACGCAGTCTGATAGAGAATCCACATTCATTGGTGGTTCATCCTTAGGAGCATTAGTCTCGGCCTTCATTGCCATAGAGAATCCAGAAGTTTTTTCAGGCGCCCTATTATTTTCTCCTGCCTACTGGTTTAATCAGGAGCTATTTGAAATCGCAATGTTCCATGAATTCAACCGAACCTATAGAATTTACCAAGTCGCAAGTCAACTAGAAGACAATGGTACTGTGGTAAAGGACATGATGGATTTCGACGGCTTTCTAAAATCGACACCCAATGATATCATTCAAATAAAAAGTGTCACCCGAGACTACGGCGCCCACTCCGAGTGGTTCTGGGACAAGGAGTTCGGTGAAGCGTATCGCTGGCTTCTATCGGATTTCTGATTCCGGATTTCAAATTTTTGATTTTTGATTTTTGATTTCAAATTAAGAATCAGTCTTTTGGAATGCCCTAGTAACTTCAGGAATTAGAAATTTGGAATAAATATTCCTAGACTAACTCTCGGGAACCGAGAGTGGGGCGTCACCATTTTCAATAAAAAATCAAAAATCAAAAATCAAAAATCTATCTTTGTCAGATGTCTGACAAAAAGATTTCTACCGATAAAGCACCTAAGCCAGTAGGCGCTTACCCTCATGCCCGCCGAGTGGGCAATTTGCTATTTCTTTCAGGAGTTGGTCCGCGCGTGGCCGGCAGTGATGCAACAGATAGCGGTGTCCCAGGATTGAAACTTGACAAGAATGGAAATTTCTTGGAGTTCGATTTCGAGGCTCAGTGTCGCAGCGTATTCCAAAACGTGAAAGTGATTTTGGAAGAAAGCGGAAGCAAGTGGGAAAATTTGGTAGATGTCACCGTATTCTTGGTCAACATGAAGCGTGATTTTCATACTTACAATCGACTATACGCTGAGTATTTCCAAGATGCGCAACCTTGTCGCACCACAGTAGAAATCAACTCCCTCCCCACGCCGATTGCGATAGAGCTAAAGTGCATTGCAACCATTTGAGATTTCGGATTCCTAATTCCTAACGGTTCCTGAGCCTGTCGAAGGGGATTGTTGATTTTTGTTTTTTATCTTTATTCTCTGATTCAGTTAATTAGATAACAACGAATATCCCACTGCTATGTCTCGATGCCTTCTTATTTGCTGCGCCTTGATTGCTTACTTAAATGTTCGAGGAGAGGAGATGGATTGTCTTCCGGATTTCGCTATCAACGGGGAAACTACATTTTGTCAGGGAGAAACAGCCTCCTTTACATTGCCTGAAGAAAATTATACATCCATCTATTGGATCAAAGACGGTCAAACTATATCCAATGAAACGATTCTAACTTGGTCGTTTGTCATTGCAGAACAGACCACTTTAGAAGTGGAAGCAAACACTGATTTGTGCAACTACACGTATTCCATTGTCGTCAATGTTTTCCCAGCTCCAGAACTCAATGTTAGTATATGGGGGAATACCATCAATACGTTTCCACTTCAAGAAACTTACCAATGGTATTTTGGATCGCAGCTTATTGTCGATTTTACCTCTCCAAGCTACAGCGCCATTGCATCTGGAGAGTATTCCGTTGTTGTTTGGGATGAAAATGGCTGCACTACAGGCGCAACAGTTAACCTAGAACTATGTCCTCCCCCACCAACTATTTTTGGAGAAACATTGTTCTGTGGACCTTCATTCTACGAGTACGCAACTGACACTGAAGAACCCAACATGTACTGGTATTTGGATGGAAATAGTTTTAGTTCAGGTCCATCCATGATGATTGCTTTGAATACTCCTGGTGTTCATACGATTTCATTGTCTGTTGGAAATGACTTGTGCATGACATCCTCGGAAGTTGAAGTAACTGCAACAGGTCTTCCTCAAATTACATTAAACGGTGGAGTGTTTTCCACCGATTTCATTGGAGATTCATATCAATGGTATTTGAATGGTAACATATTAGAAGGCGCAACAGGAACAAGTGTACCAGTGAGCGGACCAGGCTTCTACACAGTTATAATTTCGGTTGGAGAAAGTTGTGATGTTGAATCAGAATCCATTTTCGTTCCTGTAGATGTTTTCGAAAATGAACTCACGTCATTTGACGTATTTCCGAATCCATGCATTGATGAAGTTCAACTAAAAATGAGCAACACATCTACCCTACCCGCACGAATTTCTATTTTGGATGTAACGGGTAAATTGATCGAATCAACGGGAGTATTTTCGTTACAACAAATTATTGATCTAGCCCACCTCGCACCCGGAACTTACCTCATACAAGTGATCGATCAATCCCACCGACCCCAAACCAAACTCCTACGAAAAGGGTAGAGGGTAGATTTACTAGGGAAAATTGTTGATTGTTTATTTTTTATTGCTGATTGCTATTTCGTAACTTTCTTCAAACTTCAAACTTCAAACTTCAAACTTCAAACTTCAAACTTCAAACTTCAAACTTCAAACTTGCGCGCTGCGCTGCGCTGCGCAGTTTGGCAAGCATTTTGAAAAGACGAGCACATGAAACAGATTATTATCCTTTGCGCTTTGACTTTGATGATGCAAACTGGGTTTGCACAAGCGAGTAAACCTCCCAAAGTTAAAATTGAAAACCTGCCATCGTTGGGTTACAGATCTGTAACTAACAATGCATTCAAAGCAGGTGAAAAAGTAACATACCGTCTTCACTACGGGCTTGTAAACGCTGGTACCGCAACGATTACCGTTGAGGATAGCAAATACAAATTTGGCAATCGTGAAGCATACCATATCGTTGGCGAAGGAAAAAGCATCGGTTCATTCGACTGGTTCTTTAAAGTTCGCGACACTTATGAAACATACATAGACAAACAAGGAATTTTCCCTCACCGCTTTATCCGTAAAGTCGATGAAGGTGGATACAAAATCAATCAGGATTATACTTTCTTCCAAGACAAAAGAGCGTATAAAAATGAGAAGAGTGAGTCTTTTGCAACTCCAGACTTCGTTCAAGACATGGTAAGTGCCTATTTCTACGCACGTACTTTGGACTATTCTGGAAAGAAAAAAGGCGATATCATCACTATCATGACCATGGTTGACGGCGAGGTATTTCCCCTCAAAATGAAATTCCTAGGTCGTGAGACTATCAAAGTAGACGCTGGTACATTCAAGTGTATCCGTTTCGCTCCAGTGGTTCAAAAGGGCCGTGTCTTCAAAAAAGAAGAAGACTTGAGCGTGTGGGTAACCGATGATGGCAACCACCTTCCAATCCTTGTACAAGCTAAAATTCTTGTAGGATCTATCAAAATGGAAATGGTGAGCTACCAAGGTTTGGTAAACCCAATTTCTAAACAATAAAAATTT
>JBJOKO010000135.1:0-7453 GCA_046046035.1 Bacteroidota bacterium
TCACAGCTAACTCAAAATTCCAAGTTGTTCCTGAAGATTACAAAATCACTATTCCAAATACAGTTCGTGATAACATCGCTTCTAAAATCGATGTAACAGTTGACGCTACTTTGGAAGAACTTAAGAAATAAATTCCGGTAAATCCGAATTATGAAATTCTCATTCGCAAAAACAATTAAATCAGGGTTGCTCTCAGCAGCCCTGATTTTGTCTTCATCACTTATCGCACAAACCGACAGCACCGAAATGGATCTATTGTCCCTACTCGGTGAAGATGAGGAAATCAATTACACTTCCGCAACTTTCAAATCAACACGAAACATCAACGGCCACACCGTTGAAAACGTGGCTGGTGGTGTACTCGACTTTAGAATTTCACACAGATTCGGATTCATAAACACTGGAGCATACGAATTATTCGGACTAGATGGTGCTACAATTCGTCTTGGACTAGAATACGGAATAACTGATCGCTTAATGGTCGGATTTGGGCGCTCTAGCTACAATAAAGCTTTTGACGCTTTCGGTAAATTCAAAATTTTGCGCCAAAGCAGTGGCAAAAAGAATATGCCAATTACACTTTCAGTATTCTCAACCATCGTTTGCAATTCTATCAAATGGTCTGAACCAGAAAGAGAAAATTACTTCTCGTCTCGACTTTTCTACGCACATCAAATCATTATTGGAAGAAAATTCAACAATGATCTCTCTTTGCAATTAAGTCCAACCATGGTTCATAGAAATATGGTGCCTACAAAAGAAGATAAAAACGATGTTTACGCTCTTGGTGGTCTTGGTAGATACAAACTAAACCAACGTCTATCCATCAACGCAGAATATTTCTATGTTTTACCAAATCAACTAAGCGACGAATACACCAACTCTCTCTCCGTTGGTGTGGATATTGAAACAGGTGGACACGTATTCCAACTTCACTTCACCAATTCAACCTCGATGACTGAACCAGGGTTCATCACCGAAAACGTTGGTATGTGGAAACAAGGTGATATCCATTTCGGATTCAACGTTTCTCGTGTATTTACAATCGTAAGAAAGAAAGAAGCTCAAGACTGGTAAGCTTTCTTTAATCTACTCCCAAGTACTTATGGGTTTGCACCGAAATTTTCCATTTCGGATTTGCAGTGATGTACTCCATTATCAATGGATAAGACATCTCCTTGCGATCCCATTCCGCTTGGAAATAAAGCGCAGTTTTTGATCCGCATTTTGTAGCGTGCTCTTCACCCCACTCTAAGTCTGTTTTATTAAAAACAATGACTTTCAACTCATCGGCGATAGTATAAATACTATCAACTGGCGCTTTGAATTTCTTTGGAGAAAATGTAATCCAATCCCATTCCCCCGTCAATTCATTCGTTCCAGAGGTTTCGATATGTGTTCTAATTCCTCTTTGTTTTAATTCAGAAGTTAAAACGCTTAAGTCATATAAGGAAGGCTCGCCTCCGGTGATCACTGCTATAGGAGCACCTGATGCTTTCACAGCTTCTGCTAATTCAACTACTGATTTCAATGGATGAGCACTTGCATCCCAACTGTCCTTTACATCACACCAAACACACCCCACATCACATCCACCCAAACGGATGAAGTATGCAGGACTACCAGTATAGAAACCTTCTCCCTGAACAGTGTAGAAGGTTTCCATTACAGGCAAATTATGTTTTGAAAGTTCAGACATCAATTAATCCTCTTCTCTTTTGCTACTATCTCCAACAAACCAATCATTCTTGCTTTTGAAAAGCACGTTGAATGTGGTTAGTGACCCATAAATTCTTGTAATATATTGTTGCAAATCCACCTTTTCAGAATCCGTCATTTTTGGATGAGCGTTAATCTTCTGCTCCATTACGCGAAGACGGTCACGCAGCATCACAATCTTGTGAAAGAAATTCTCTACTGGAATTTCCTTTGGCTTAAGAGAACGATCCGCTGGTTGAAGCAACATCACTCCTCCCTCCCACTTATCACCCAACTCGACTACATCAGCAGCATCATAATACATATCGAAAACATTCTTCACAGCAGAAACAACATCTTCCAATTCAACTGCAGCTGCCACGGCCGGGCCCGCCTCCAACAAAGAATAGCCGTCAAATGCTTTTCCTAATTCTTTCTCACCATGTTCCTTAAAAAAAATACGGTATTTGTAATCATCAATACCAAACACAACACCTTCTCCAAACTGTGGATGTGTAATGCGTGCTCCAATTGTAAAATTCATACTCGTTTCTATATTTAGTTAAGTGGTACTTTAGAATACTTGTGAATATCATTCAAATCAATTCTCACTTCGCCTTTTTCAGTTGTAGTGAATGCCTTGTCGAATTTTGCTCCCCAAACCAATTCTTCTGCAGTATACGAATATCTAGTGTGAACGGTCTGTGAAAACGTATCGTCGTATCCAGAAATCAATATCAAAAATTCGGCACCTCGATCAATTAAATCCTGCTGCGAAAGTCCTTTCAAATCACTCTTGTCATCAATTCGATGCACTACAGTCCAGCTGATGGCTAAAAAGAGAATTTCTTTAAAATCCAATTCCATCCCATAATAATCACGGTTCGAATTAGGATCAGCAGAATCGCGCATGGTCAAAATCACCTCAGCTTTCAAATTCATAAGGACATTGCTACGGGCATTTGTAAAACGAAACATAAATGCATTCGTTCCTTCAAAAGGAGTAATCAATGCATTATTACTAAAATGCAATTTCGCTTTTGGTCGAGAAAAACGAGTATAAAGCAAACCGGTTGCAATAGCTAAAGCAATCAATCCTAGCAATGCTTCTAATGAAGCCAATGAGCTTGCAAGAGCGCCTCTCGGAGAAATTGCCCCATAACCTACGGTAGTAAATGTCTGCGCAGAAAAATAGAAACAATCAAGAAAATGTTCTAATGGTGTTTCACCTCTTACACCGATCAAGTATTCGGGTCCAATGAAATAATATCCCGTTGCAAATAGCAGATTGATTAGAATAAAACCACTGATTACAATTCCGAAAAAAGCTCCTGTGCTAATCAACATCATTCGTTGATAAGCATTATTCAAGCCTCTTTCAGTGCCCACACGATTAATATTGAATGAGCCATCAGGGTTGATGATTCGCTTAGTAGAACCACCAACTTTTTTACCGAAACCTGGATCGTTTCTTCTATTTCTTCCTCTCAATACGCTCATTCCACAACACTTCCGAATAAGTCATAATGCTCTGCGCTGTTGATCTTCACATTCACGAAATCACCAATGCGCACATAAGTATCTGCTTTGTCAATCAAAACTTCATTGTCCACTTCTGGAGAATCAAATTCTGTACGTCCAATGAAATGATCGCCCTCTACTCTATCGATAAGGACTTTAAATTCTTTACCAACTTTCTCCTCATTCAACTCCAAACTAATTTCTGATTGAATCTCCATAATGGTATTCGCACGTTTTGTTTTGGTGCGTTGAGGCACATCATCTGGAACATTGTAGGCATGTGTATTTTCTTCGTGAGAATATGTGAATACTCCCAAACGATCAAAACGCATTTCTTGAACCCACTCTTGCATTTGATTGAAATCATCTACAGTTTCTCCAGGATAACCTGTGATCAACGTAGTACGCATCGCAATGCCCGGAACCTTTTCACGAATAGTATGAATGAGCTCTGTAGTTTTTTCTCTTGTAATACCTCTGCGCATCGCCTTCAACATATTTGAAGAAGCATGTTGCAATGGCATATCAAGATATTTACAAATATTATCTCTCTCATTCATTACTTCAAGTACATCCATCGGAAAACCCGATGGGTAAGCATATTGAAGACGAATCCAATCCAATCCTTCGATGTCCGAAAGATTCTTCAAAAGATCCGCGAGTTTTCTGTCTTTGTAAATATCCAATCCATAGTAAGTGAGATCCTGAGCGATAAGAATTAATTCTTTCGTTCCGTTCTTCACCAAATTCTTTGCTGACGTTACCAAGTTCTCCATCGGAGTGCTCACATGTTTTCCACGCATAAGCGGAATAGCACAGAATGAGCAAGGACGATCGCAACCCTCTGATATTTTAAAATAAGCATAATGTGCTGGAGTAGTAAGCAAACGCTCACCCACCAATTCATGCTTGTAATCTGCTTTTAATGTTTTGAGCAAACGAGGTAATTCTCTCGTTCCAAAATAGGCATCCACTTCTGGAATGTCTTTCTCAAGCTCAGGCTTGTAGCGTTCGCTCAAGCAACCAGTAACAAATAATTTTGATACGTTGCCTTTTTCCTTTTCTTTCGCCCAAGCCAAAATCGTATTGATCGACTCCTCTTTGGCGTTATCAATAAAACCGCACGTATTAATAATTACGATTTCGGAATCCTGTTCTTCAGATTCGTGCTCCACGTCAAAGGAATTTGCCTTCAATTGAGCCATCATCACTTCACTGTCGAATATGTTTTTAGCACATCCAAGAGTGACCACATTCACCTTGTTCTTTTTGAGAGTTTTTGTACGCATATTATGAAGCGCTATTTCCTTGACTGAATAAAGAGTCTACAAATTCAAAACGGTTGAACACTTGTAGGTCACCGATTTTTTCACCTACACCAATATATTTCACAGGAATGCTAAACTGGTCTGATATCCCGATTACCACACCACCTTTCGCTGTTCCATCAATTTTTGTAATTGCCAATGCATTCACATCTGTAGCTGCTGTGAATTGCTTTGCTTGTTCAAAAGCATTTTGTCCAGTCGAACCATCGAGTACCAAAAGCACTTCGTGTGGAGCGTCTGGAACAACTTTTTGCATGACGCGTTTGATTTTAGTAAGCTCATTCATGAGTCCTACTTTATTATGCAAACGACCAGCAGTATCGATCAACACCACATCGCAACCTTGAGCTACTGCGCTTTGAAGAGTATCAAAAGCTACAGAAGCAGGATCCGCTCCCATTCCTTGAGAAACTATCGGAACGCCAGCGCGCTCACTCCATATTTTCAATTGATCAACCGCAGCCGCTCTAAACGTATCTGCAGCTCCCAACATGACTTTCTTTCCTTGACCTTTCAATTGGTGAGCAAGCTTTCCAATGGTCGTAGTCTTCCCTACTCCGTTCACTCCAACGACCATTATAACATAAGGTCCATCTTTTTTTGGAATAAAAACCTCTTCACTTTCCTCGCCTTCATGAGACGACAGGAGATTTGAAATTTCTTCTTTCAATATAGAATTGAGTTCCTCTGTGCCCATGAACTTGTCACGTGCCACACGCTCCTCAATTTTCTTGATGATCTTTATGGTTGTTTCAACACCAACATCCGAACTGATAAGCAATTCTTCAAGGTTGTCGAGCACCTCATCGTCGACGCGGCTTTTACCCGCGATTACCTTCGCCAATTTTGAGAAAAAACCTGTGCGGGTCTTCTCCAAACCTTGATTAAGGCTTTCTTTTTTCTCCGAAGAGAATAGTCTTTTGAAAAAATTCATGTTTCCTGTTTCCTACTAGCGGTGACAAAGATAGACATACAAAAAGGGCTTTCCCTACCGGAAAAGCCCTTCAAAGATATTATTTCATCTGAGACAACGCTTATTTAGCAGCGAAGAACTCAGCGATTTTGTCGTTGTGTACGATTTCTTCTTTGAATGAATAAGCACCAGTCTTAGGAGACTTAATCATTTTGATAACTTTAGAGTGGTTCTTTCCACCACCGGTTTGCAACGATGCAACTACCTTCTTTGCCATGGTGCTTTAGTATTATTTGATTTCTTTATGTACAGTTACACGCTTAAGAATAGGATTATATTTCTTAATCTCCATTCTTTCAGGGGTGTTCTTTCTGTTTTTGGTTGTGATATAACGGCTTGTGCCGGGTTTGCCTGACTCTTTATGTTCAGTGCATTCCATAATCACTTGTACTCTGTTGCCTTTCTTAGCCATAACTTCTTGTAAATGGGGGGCAAATGTAATACTTCTTTCGGGTTTTACAACATCTCATGTTAAAAAAATTTACATTTAACATAAAAGACTCCCGAAACAGCCATCCCACCTGAGTATTTTTGCCCCATGAATTCTACTCAAGCAGTCCGCAAACTTAAGGAAATTTATGCAAATGCCGCCAACCCCACTATCGCAAAAGGGATGGAAGCTTATATGAAAGGCCTTTTTCCATTTTATGGAATAAAAAAACCAGTTCGTGCAGCACTGATAAAAGATTTCATGAAAGAACTAGTTTCAAACAAAGAGATTGATAGCGAAAGCTTTATAAAACTTCTTTGGCAAGAACAAGAACGCGAACTCCATTATTTCGCAATGGAATACGCGTTGAAAAAGAAACTTTACCTTAAAAAAGAATCGCTCGAACTCTTCGAATTCATGATTCTTCATCACAGCTGGTGGGATAGTGTCGATTACATCGCCGCTCATTTAGTAGGAAAGTACATGACACAGTTTCCTGAACAAAAAGAAAAGGAAATCATGCGCTTCATCGACCACCCCAATATGTGGATGAATCGCACAGCCATGATATTCCAGCTTTTTTACAAAGAAAAAACCGATACTGATCTCCTTTTAGCATCCATCCTAACCCATATCGATTCGAAAGAATTCTTCCACAGAAAAGCAATGGGGTGGGCTCTTCGTCAACACTCCAAAACCGACGCAAACTTTGTCATCCAAACTGTAAACGCCCACAAATTCTCTGGACTAACCGAAAGAGAAGCGTTGAAGTTGGTGAGGAAGTGAGGTCGTGAGGTCGGGAGGTCGTGGGGTCGGGAGATCGTGGGGTCGGGAGATCGTGGGGTCGGGAGGTCGGGGGGTCGGGAGTTCGTGGGGTCGTGGGGTAATAAGTACGAAGGGCGAGTACGAAGTACGATGTCACCAGTAACCAGTAGTTAGTAGTCAGTTGTTGATAATACCTCCGCTTTCTCCTCGTTGGGGCGATTTGGACTTATACTTTTGTTTGCGCCTTATTGTGCAGTATTGTGGCAAGAAATACCCTAAAAAATAACTCCCAGGACGAAGAGGAAACTCCAGCTCCAACACCGAAAAAGAACGTGAAGTCAAAGTCTTCTAAATCTTCTTCCGGCTTTTGGGCTTTTATGCAAGATCCCCGCGTGAAAAAAATCAGCGGAATCTTCCTCATTCTTTTTGGTTGCTTTCTATTTCTAGCTTGTGTCTCTTACCTTTTCACAGGTAGTCACGATCAATACCTAATTACCGGTAATACTGATGTCGCTGATTTCTCCGACCACGAACCATACAGCAATTGGATGGGGAAAATGGGAGCTCATATCGCCCATTTCTTCATGTTCAATTACCTAGGTGTAGGCGCTTTCTTTTTATCTTTCATCGTATTCCTTTGGGGTGTCAGAGTGGCCTTCGATAAAGAAATCCTCCCCTTCTATAAAAGCCTTCGACTCTCTGTTCTTGGCGCTCTGTATTTTCCATTAGCTATTGGGT
>JBJOKO010000136.1:0-7363 GCA_046046035.1 Bacteroidota bacterium
TTCTTGGTTAGGTAAAAACAGGAGAACAATTGTCGGACTAGCACTTGGAGCTGTTGCCGGATTTCTGTATTGGAGATTCGTTGGATGCACTTCTGGTCATTGTCCGATTAGCTCAAATCCATTTATGAGCACTGCTTATGGTGGTTTGTTGGGCTACTTGTTTATTGGAATGATAAGTAAGGAAAAAGCAAAAACTAAAATATGAAAAGCAAAATTGTTTTTATTACGGGAGCATTGATTACTGCTGTTTTCGTTCTATGTTCTTTTACATTGACATCATGCAGCACTGCGGTGGCAGGAGATCAAACTAAAACAGCAAAGGAAGAGATTATCGTGGATGTTAGAACTGTTGAGGAATGGAACAATGATGGACATGCAGATTGCACGGTCAATTATCCTTTAGATGAAATTGGCGAGCATGCAGAGGAACTAAAGGTCTACAAGAAAGTCACTTTGGTTTGCCGAAGCGGAAATCGTGCTAACACGGCCAAATCTCAACTTGAAAAGGCTGGTGTAAAGAACATCGTTAACTTAGGACCATGGCAGAATGTTGTCTGCAAATAAATAGTAATATGAAAGTACTTATTCCAACAGATTTTTCGGTTCAAGCGGATTACGCCTATATCATGGTGAATAAGCTTAGTGAGAAAATGCCAATGGAAATTCATTTTCTTCATGTAATGCCTGTGCCGGACACTGTTTATTTAGACATGAATGGAGCTGTGCAAACATGCGGCGAGATCGATCCTGGATATGTACGTGCTCAAAAAGATATTGCAGATTCAAAATTGAAAGTTTTGAAAACCCAATATGGCGAACAAATACATACACATTTGGTCTTAGGTAAGATCACGGATTCAATCATAGATTTTTCTGAAAAGAATAATTTTGATTTAATCGTAATGGGTACAAAAGGAGCATGGGGATTCAAAGAAAAAATCTCCGGTTCTGAAACACAAATCATCGCTAGAAGGTCAAAAATTCCTTTGCTTTCGCTGATGTGCGATCGTTCAGATCTTCAAATCAATAATGTTTTGTTAGTGCATAATTTTAATGTGCCAACAAATGAAGATTTGTCTATGCTTCAAAAAATGATTCTATCATTTGATACAAAAGTTCATTTGCTTCAAATCACCTCTGGGGATGTAACGAAAGAGCTTACAACAGCTGAGGGAAACATGAAGAAGTTTGCTGAATTGAACGGCATTACAAACTTTGAATGTCATTTGATTCACGATATGGATGTGGAGAATGGTGTCGTTCATTTTAACCAAATGAACGATATGGATTTGCTATGCATCGGGACTCATGGCAAAGGTGGAATTTTCCATCACAGTGCAACTGAAAAGTTGATCAATCACCTATTCAAACCAATCATTTCTTTTCACCTCAAGCATTAAACATTCGATCTTAAATCTCCAATTTTAAAAATACTCTCTACTATGATTGATTTTATTCTGCAACCTTGGCCGTGGTGGCTTTCAGGAATTGTAATCTCCTCCATAATGTTCTTTCTGTTGTACTTCGGACAGTCGTTTGGATTTTCTTCAAATCTTCGAACAATTTGTTCGATGGCAGGCCTAGGAAAAAAGGCGAAGTTTTTTGACTTCAATTGGAAAAGTCAAACTTGGAATTTGGTATTTCTGCTGGGCGCAGTTATCGGTGGTTTCATAGCTCAACAGTTCTTGTCAACTGATGCACCATTAGTTCTAGCTGATTCAACTGTTTCGGATCTTGCTGAATTGGGAATAGGCGCTCCGAAGGGTATTCAGCCAGAAGAAATCTTCAGTTGGGATGCCGTGTTTACACTAAAAGGATTTAGTGTTCTAGCATTAGGCGGACTTATGGTAGGTTTCGGGTCACGCTATGCAGGTGGCTGTACATCAGGACACGCTATTAGTGGATTGTCCGACTTGCAAGCACCATCACTTATCGCTGTAATTGGCTTCTTCCTTGGAGGTTTGGCCATGTCTCACCTCATTCTACCTCTAATCTTTTAATCATGAAGTTCATTAAGTTTCTCGTTTTAGGCATCACTTTCGGGATTGTGATGACCAAGTCTGAAGCTCTGTCATGGTACAGAATTCAGGAAATGTTTAGGTTTCAATCTTTCCACATGTATGGAATTATTGGGACCGCGGTTATTCTAGGTGTAATTGGTGTTGCATTAATCAAAAAATTTGGATTGAGAGATTTTCATGGCAACCCTATATTATTTCACCCTAAAGAAAAAAGTGTATTGCGCTATTTGGCTGGTGGAACAATCTTCGGATTGGGCTGGGCATTGAGCGGCGCATGTCCTGGACCAATGGTAGTGAATATTGGATATGGTGTTTTCTCTATGATAATAGTGTTTCTGTTTTCTATCGTGGGAACTTTTCTATTTGGATATTTCAAGGATAAATTACCTCATTAAAAAATGAAATAATGGAACCAGAAAAAAATTTCAATGAGGCTGAATTACACGCGATAATTCGTCGCTTACTCAACTTGGTAATTCTACTTGCCGTTGCTATTGTTCTTATTCCGGTCATTCTTTATAGTGTTCGCTTTTTCTCCACAAAAAAATCTGCTGGAGATCAAGTTCCAGAAAAAGAATTGGTAGCGCCAACTGACGCTCCTGCTGTGCCTTTGACGAATTATTGGACAGCACCAGATGTTAGTACTATTGGTGATCCTACGTTGAAAGCACAAATAGAATATGGCAAGGATTTGATCGCGCATACATCAAAGTACCTTGGACCAAATGGTTCCGTAGCTCAATTGACAAATGGACTCAATTGTCAGAACTGTCATTTGAATGCAGGTACGAAAGTTTTTGGAAACAACTATGGTTCTGTAGCTTCAACATATCCTAAAATGCGCGCTCGTAGCGGGTCTGTGGAGAACATATACAAGCGTGTGAATGATTGTTTCGAGCGTAGTTTGAACGGTAAAGCGCTAGATACAACTAGTAAGGAAATGCAAGCGATTGTCGCTTACATTAATTTCCTAGGAGCAAATGTTGAGAAAGGGAAAAAAGCTGAGGGTTCTGGATTCAAAGATTTGGCTTACTTGGATAGAGCGGCTGATCCTGAAAAAGGAAAGGCAGTTTACGAAACAAAATGCCAAAGTTGCCATCAGGCAAATGGCGAAGGATTGTTGAATCCTGAAAAATCAGAATATACTTTTCCAGCACTTTGGGGAAAGGGCAGTTATAATGATGGAGCTGGCTTATACAGAATCAGCAATTTTGCAAAGTATGTGAAGTATAATATGCCGCAAGGTGTAAGTCATGATTCGCCTCAATTGAGCGATGAAGAAGCTTGGGATGTGGCAGCCTACGTAAATTCTCAGCCTCGTCCGCACATCAACGTTCCAAAAGATTGGCCAGATAAATCAAAGAAACCAGTAGATCATCCATTCGGACCCTACGCAGATAAGTATCCAGAAAAGCAGCACAAGTTTGGACCCTTCCAACCAATTGCTGATGATCAAAAAAAGAATTCTAAAAAATAGATTATGAAAAAGACAATGTTTCTATTGTTTGCATTGATGATGTCATTCGTGGCTGCCAATGCACAAAATCCAGGTGATGCAAAACTTGCAGATCCACACAAAATAGTTTTTCAATTAACTACAGGTGATACACTTTCACACAAAGCGTTAATGAAACAACTGAATAACATTACAACGGTTTCTCCTGAAACGAAAGTAGAGGTAGTCTGCCATGGCCCAGGGTTGAATATGCTTATGACAGATAAAACTATTGTTCATGATAAAATTCAAGCAATGACAAAACGCGGTGTTGTCTTTGTTGCATGCGAGTTTTCAATGACGGAAAGGAATGTAACGAAAGATCAAATCATTTCAGAATCGATTTATACGAAAGCTGGAATTCTGTACATAGTGAGTAAGATTGAGGAAGGGTATAGTTACATAAAATCGGGTTTTTAAGTTGTGAAAAATCATCTTTTTTTTCTTTTGTTTTTTGTACTTCCAACGTTGAGTTGGAGTCAACATGGTGTATTGACTGAAGATAGTTTATTGGATGAATCCCATAGATCCAATACACTACTGCAGTCTTTTAAAAATGGTGTTTTTCATGGCCACTTCCGCTATTTTTTTATGGCGACAGATAACGCACCTGGATTGACTGATTATTTCGCGAATGCAGGTGGCGGAGGTGTTAGATATGAATCCGGCTCTTTTCATGGTTTTCATTTTGGAGCTGGTGGATTTTTTATTTTCAATTTAGGTTCTTCTGATTTAGGAAAAGCAGACCCTACAACAAATCAATCCAATCGATATGAAATAGGGTTGTTTGATATAAATGATCCTTACAATCACAAGGATATTGACCGTCTAGAAGAATTTTATATCCGTTACGGATGGAAAGATTCGAAAGTCATTTTTGGAAGACAAGTGATTTCTACACCATTCATCAATCCTCAAGATGGACGAATGCGTCCAACAGGAGAGGAGGGCTTATGGTTTGAAATGAACGATATCAAAAATCTATCTCTTCAAGGTGGATGGCTCTATGCAATTTCTCCGCGTGGCACTACACATTGGTATGACATCGGACATTCGCTGAGCTTGAATCCGCCGGGTGTTGACCAAAATGGAATCAAGTCTAAGTACCCATTACATATTGAATCAAATGGCATTTTTCTTCTTGGTGCTAAATACAAATTGGGCAAGAAGTGGAATGTGCAACTTTGGGATCAGTATGTAGAAAATATTTTCAATTCAAGTTTCGCTCAATTGGATTTTAAAAGCAAACTAAACGATCGACTGGAATGGTTTGCATCAGGTCAAAGTGTATTGCAACATGCTGTAGAGAATGGTGGCGCCGAAGAAGATGAATTTTCATATACAAAAGCAAAAAGTAAAGCTTTGACTTTTGGCGGTCGCCTTGGCTTGAAATCAAAAAGATTAACTGTAAGTTTAAATTACAATCGGGTTACGAATCTTGGTCGATATAATATGCCACGTGAGTGGGGGCGTGATCCTTTTTTCACATTCTTACCAAGAGAGAGAAGCGAAGGTTATGCAGATGTGCATGCATTCGTGATTAAAACGGAATATCAATCCAGAATTGAGCATCTCAAGTTTACACTCGGAGGTGGTTACGTGAAGATGCCTGATGTATTCGATTTTGCCAATAACAAATATGGACTGCCTTCTTATGCTCAAGTAAATGGTGAAATGAAGTATGCTTTTGGAGGGAAGTTAAAAGGTTTTGATGTCCACCTACTTTTGGCAAATAAAATAGGAATAGGGGATACCCATAACAATAACAAGTATGTATTCAATAAAGTCAATGTCATGCTTTATAATATGGTTTTGAATTTCCATTTCTAAACTTTTTCAAATCGTCCCTTAACGCGTATTTAAAGAAAAAATTCTCAAAATATATTTTGCATTTTATAACTGAAAATTTAATTCCGCGCCCTTAAAAGTGCAACTTGTACTTCTTGGCACGTTGGTCGGGTATTCGGACTGAAACCTTCTTTTGTTGTAAGCGTAAATTTGAGTTGAATTTCAACTCTTTACTTAAATAACGTCTGTGTTTCTCCAAAAGAAACATCGATGCAACAAAGGCGAAATGAAAACCCTAGTTCTGTTTGTCCTCTTTATTGTGTCCATTCAATTTCGAGCTGAAGCTTCGAATGATGTATATCTTCCTGTAGAAATTTGTAACAACGGGATAGATGATGATGGCGACGGTTTCACGGATGATGATGATACCGATTGTCAATGGGCGTGTCCTACGCAAGGACTTGTGCGAAATAAAATCAGCGCAACGAATCGAATACTTACTTCTACTTTTCAATTATATAATGATGCGAACGGAACGCTCACACCTGCTGATACCATAACGTATCAAAGTACTTTTGATAATCAGCTAAATGGTCAAATTCCTTTTCTTGGTGGTTTAGGTCTGCATCCTACAGAAAATGTTTTCTATGCTTTTGTGGTGGATAATAGATACACTGTCGATACATTATTTGACGAATACCATTATTCATGGAATGAACAGCGCTCGCAACTTGTGCGGATTTTTAAAGGTACTGGTGTGGTGCAGCCTGTTGTCGAAGGTGTATGGATCGACGCTTCGCTACAAGGAGCAGGATTTGCACCGGATGGTAAATTATGGGCAATCGATTTTAATACCTTTCAATTAGTAAATATTGATCTAGAGACAGGGACATTTTCAGGAATTTCTTGGGATATCCTCAATCTTGGAAATGTCATTATTCCCAATGATGTTGCATTCTTAGATAATGGTCAGGCCCTTCTCATGTATAATGACTACACCTATTATGTATTAGATGTGGAAACGGGTGTTGGTTATACAATGGATCAAGGTGTAATTGATTTGTCGGGCTTTGGTCCCGCATCGATGCCCTTTCTCGCGGAAGGTTTCTGCTTTACTTCTAATCTAGACGCTAGAGGTGGACTTTCTGCAGCAACAGAAACTCGATTGAGTTTTTATGAGGTAAGCATAAATGACCAATTGGGAAGGATGAATAATCCTTTTACTTCAATGCCGTTAGATACATATTCTGATATTTCTAATCCCGGATATTTTAATACAGGGCCCGGTGATATGGCTTCTTGTATTTTTTCATCTCATTACTATGATTATGGAGATGTGCCTTCCACGGTGGAAACGAATTTGACTGCAGCTCGACACGGGTATAATGCTAACCTGAGACTAGGCGAGCTTTGGGATATAAGCATTGCAACGGTACCAGCTTCAGAAACCACGCAAGGGGATGATGAAGATGGATTGGACGATGAAGATGCCGTGGCTAGTTTGCCCGAAATATCAGGCTGCGATGGCGTGTATTCAATTGATGTAAATGTTACTAACCAAACTGGTGAACAAGCAAAGTTGATTGGTTGGATAGATTGGAACAACAACTTGATTTTTGAACCGAACGAAGGTTCGGTTCCATTGCTTGTCAATTCTGCAATGGGATTGCAGCAATCCACCTTAGAGTTTAGCGGCATTGAAGGTGGTTTAGTAGATCAAGAGGTTTATATACGAATTAGACTTTCCTCTGATATGAGCTTCGATGCGAATGATGCTTATGGCACATTAGTCGACGGTGAGGTAGAAGATTATAAAACTCTACTTGGAGCTAAAACACCTATTCCTACTGCTCAATTCATTCAGCAGTTTTGCCTTGATACAGACGGTGGCTTCTTGATTGCTTCTGGAGAAAATCTACTGTGGTATACAAGTTCAACAGGTGGTGTAGGAAGCCCTTCAGTTCCTTTTATAACAGCTAGTGCTGAAACTTTGCAGTTCTATTATGTTAGCCAAACAATCGACGGATGCGAGAGCGCTCGAGCAGAGATTCGTGTTGAG
>JBJOKO010000137.1:0-7285 GCA_046046035.1 Bacteroidota bacterium
TTTGGCTACGCGCTCCGGAGTCTTCAACAATCCTTGACGTGTTGGATCTTCTCCAATTTGTCCTAAGATTGTTTCAACTGCAGAAGCAATCTTTAATTGACCTTGTGATAATTCTTCTTTTAATTCGCTCATTGTTGTTGTTTATTCTCCCCCGTAATATTCAACGAGGTTGTTTTCTGTTTCGTAAATCTTAACGCAGTGTAGTTTGCAACCAGTAGCGTTAATTGGACCTTCGATTTGCTCCCAAATAGCGATAGCCAAATTCTCTGTAGATGCCATAACATCTTTCATAAAATCGACATCGAGATTGAGGTTCTTATGATCCAGCTTGTCAACAACAAGACGGCCCAGAAGTTCACTAAGTATCTTCAAATCCATGCAGAATCCTGTTTCTGCATTCGGTTCACCTTTCACCGTAACGAACAAATCATAGTTGTGACCATGCCAGTTAGGATTCGCGCATTTACCGAACATTTGAAGGTTCTTCGCATCATCCCAAGCGGCATTAGACAATTTGTGAGCAGCATTGAATCTTTCTCTACGGGTCAAATAAACAATTTTAGACATCTTATAAATTTTGGAGGACAAAGATACATTCCCTCTTCGAATACAGAGTAACTTGCACCCCAATAAAAGACAAATTCCAATGATTGTTGTAACTGGAGCCGCAGGTTTTATTTCGAGTTGCCTTGTCACTCGACTCAACGAAGATCGATTTTATGACCTCATTTTGGTCGATGACTTCTCACATCCTGAGCGAGTTAAGAACTACGAAGGCAAGCGCTATTCTGCCCTTGTAGACCGCAAAGACTTCGCGCAATGGCTTCAGGACAATGAAGAGCAAGTGGATTTTGTTTTTCACCTTGGTGCAAGAACAGATACCACCGAGTTCAACAAAGAAATATTTGACGAACTCAACCTCAATTATTCTAAAGAAATTTGGAATATCTGCACTGAGAAAGCGATTCCACTAGTATACGCATCTTCCGCTGCCACCTACGGCGACGGCGCTCTTGGCTACAAGGACGATCATTCAATCATACCTCAATTGAAACCGTTGAACCCTTATGGCGAGTCAAAAAATGACTTCGACAAATGGGTATTGACACAAGAGAAAGGTCCATTCTTCTGGGCTGGATTGAAATTCTTCAACGTGTATGGTCCGAATGAATACCACAAAGGCCGCATGGCATCAGTGGTTATGCATGCATTCCATCAAATCACGAAGACAGGAGGAATGAAGCTTTTCCGTTCGCACCGTCCCGACTTCACCGATGGTGGACAAATGCGCGACTTCATTTATGTAAAAGATTTAGTGAATGTGTGTGTGTTCCTAATGCACCACAGAAAGAATTCCGGCATCTACAACCTAGGCTCAGGAAAAGCCCGCCCATTCATTGATTTGGCGACTTCTACTTTCCAAGCGATGGGCAAAGAACCCAACGTTGAATTCATCGACACCCCAATAGATATCCGCGACAAATACCAATACTTCACCGAAGCGGACATGAACAAACTCATCAACATAGGCTACACAACTCCTTTCCACACACTAGAAGAAGGAATCACGGATTACGTGCAGAACTACCTCCTTCAGGGGGAGCGGGTTTACTGAAGTATGAAGTTTGAAGTGCAAGCACAAGTTTGAAGTGCAAGCACAAGTTTGAAGTGTGAAGTGTGAAGTGTGAAGTGCAAGCACAAGTTTGAAGTTTGAAGGAATGATTGATATATAATGAAATATAAAGCCCAGAAAAACAAGGTTTTTCTGGGCTTTCGCTTTTTTTACTTCAAACTTCACACTTCAAACTTCATACTTCATTGTGCACTTCAAACTTCATACTTCCTGCAAGTACTCAGCGATCGCGCCTTCCTTTAGCGCGTAGGCTGAGTGGTACATTTTGGTGAAGTTTTGGAGTTCTAGAACGTATTTCACCATGTAGCTTGCCAACGGCATGTACTCGGCGCGGACGGATGGAATGGCTTTGTGCTTTAATCTTTCTTGGTATGTCGATCCCATCAACCATTGGTGGATTGAGGGGAATGCATCCATTGGAATTTCATTGCACAATTCGAAATGCGCTGTATTCAATTGCTTTGTATTGAATTGATACATGGCAGTGAGTGTATCGAAAGAACCGCTGCTACCAACGATTCTATCGCATGGATGCTCAGCTAATGCAGCTTTCAAATCGACAAATTCTCTTTCCAATATCTTGCGCAAACGCCCCACTTCATCGTGATTAATTCTATCCGATGGATTGATCTTTTCGTGCAGTCGGCTTACTCCGAGGAGATAACTTTTCTTCCAGAAAATGGTGGAATTATTTGCGATAATAAACTCAGTACTTCCACCACCAATATCCATGATCAATGCTGGAGAGTCGCCCAAATCTATTGTTTGACGAATTCCTTTCCAGATTAATTCAGCTTCTTTTTGTCCATCGATGATATCGATTTCGATACCAGTTTGTGTCTTTGCAAATTTCACAAAGTCATTTCCATTCTCTGCTTCGCGAACTGCGGAAGTAGCAAATGCAAAAGCTTTTGACACTTCAAAATTGCGCATATTATTCGCGTGACAATGCAGGGCATCGAGTCCACGAATGAATCGAGAAGGCACAATAGTCTTCTTATCAAACCCGCCAGCACCAAGCTTTACAGGTATTTTATTTTCAAAAAGAACAGTCCACTTATGATCTTCACTGACTTCAGCAACGAGCAAATTAAACGTGTTGGTTCCACAGTCAATTATTCCAATTTTCTGTGTTGGAACTTTAGGCGCAGCCTGTTGTTCTACCCCTTGTATTTCATCCATTTCCAAAGCTCCTTATATGTTGCTTTTTTGCCGTACATTAAAATTCCTACGCGATAAATTCTCGCTGCAAACCACACGGTACCGAGGAATGTAGCGGTCAACAATACTACTGAAAGTATCAATTGCCAAACATTACTCGCGTTCCATCCCATGGCAGTTTTCACCATCATTACAACAGGTGAAGTAAGTGGGAAAATACCGAATATCGTTCCTGCTGGTCCTTCTGGATTTTGCCAAAGGAATTCAGAAACAATGAATCCGAAAATCAATGGAATAGTGACCACCGGCATGAATTGTTGTGTATCTGCATCTTGATCCACTGCCGCGCCAATTGCGGCAAACAGAGAAGCATACAACAAGAATCCACCGATGAAATAGAATATGAATGCAAAGATCAATTGCAGCCAAGGAATACCGAGAATGAATCTGAATTCTTCGCTATTCGCTAGAGCACTCATTGAGCCACCCATTTGAGCAGCGCCGCCCATTTCACCATTCAAGTTGCCCGGCATTTCCATGCTTGTTCCCACGAACAACATCACGGCAGTGTATGCTATTCCTGAGAATATGATCCAGAGTAAAAACTGCGTCAGTCCTACTAGACCGATACCAATCACTTTACCCATCATCAATTGGAAAGGAGTAACAGAAGAGACGATTACTTCAATAATACGGTTTGTTTTCTCCTCGATAACACCGCGCATTACTTGCACTCCGTAGACGAAAATGAACATGTAAATAATCACCGCAAAACCAAAGCCCACTCCTGCCCTCTTTCTCAAATCATCACCTGCATCAGGCTTTTCAACATTGTGCAGATTCAAATCTACACCTTGTTTCACTGATTGATAGGTAGCCCAATCCATTCCGTATTTCTTCACGCGCCATTGTTCCAACGCCGCTTCGAGATCTTCTTGAATGGATTCTTGCACTGTCATGCTAGGCAATTTCTTCACGTAGAATTCGCATAGTCCATCACCATAAGAATTCGAATCAAGCACCACCATTAATGTATGATAACCTGCTTTAAATTCCTCTTCAGTTGGCTCGATGGTGGTGAATTCATACATCATGTTCTCCGTATCCTTGAATCGATTTCTTTCGATTCCAGATACTTTATAGTCCGCTACTTCCTGTGTGATAAGCAATCCAGAAGAATCGACGATGAGGACATTGTGTTTTGAATTATCACTCAACGCTAGAAATATAGCGCCCACCATAAGTCCTGTGAACAACAAAGGACCTAGGAAAGTCATGATGATAAATGACTTTTTCTTTACACGCACGAGATATTCGCGCTTGATAATTAGAGCGATCTTGTTCATGTTTGTTCAGAATTAAATTTGTTTACTGCTTCGATGAAAATTTGATTCATGTCTGGAATCATTTCTCTAACTGAAATAATATCAATATTTGGGATCAATGCATTGAGCAATTGATTCAAGTTGCTTCCTTCCGGGATACGGATGTGTGCAACAGCGTGGTCTTCTTGGGGTTCGTTTTTCACGAGTTCAAAAGCAGCCCAAAGACTTATGCCCAAATCCATTGCCATGCCTTGGTATTTCACTTCATACACACGTGTTCTGAAGCGGTTTTTCACATCTTTCACCGTTCCATCAAGGATCACACGTGAGCGGTTGATGAGTGCGATTTCATCGCAAAGCTCTTCTACGCTGCCCATGTCATGTGTAGAAAGAATAATGGTGCATCCTTCATTTTTCAAACGAAGCATCTCTTGACGAATGAGTTCAGCGTTAATCGGGTCGAATCCACTAAACGGTTCATCGAGGATGAGCAATTTCGGGTCGTGCAGAACGGTTGTAATGAACTGAACCTTTTGAGCCATCCCTTTAGAGAGGTCCTCAATTTTCTTATCCCACCAGTGGTGGATTTCGAATTTGACAAACCAATCCATGAGGCGTTTTTTCGCATCAGCTTTACTAAGTCCTTTGAGTTGAGCCAAGTACATACATTGCTCCCCCACTTTCATTTTCTTGTAAAGACCGCGTTCCTCAGGCAGATAGCCGATGAACTCTCTATGAATAGGCTCTAGCTTTTGACCATTAAACAAAACTTCGCCAGAATCTGGACCAGTGATTTGGTTAATGATACGGATTAAGCTCGTTTTACCGGCACCGTTTGGGCCGAGCAAACCGAAGACAGTTCCTTGTTTTACAGCGATTGAGACATCATCTAATGCCTTATGCTGCGCGTATGATTTACTAATGTGCCTCGCTTCTAGCGTGTTCATAGTTCAGATATTTCTAGTACAAATGAAAGGCTCAAAGTAAAGCCACAATCATTATCCTACTCCAATTGCAGATAAAAAAGTATTAACGGCTGGTAGTCTAGACGAGCGGAAATAGCCTTAGAATTGTTACCTTCGCGCGCTAATCTTTAAGATAACTATACATGGAAATTGCAGTTGTAGGGACAGGATATGTTGGTCTTGTTACTGGTACTTGCTTCGCGGAAACCGGCAACAATGTTACTTGCGTTGATATCAATGCAGAGAAGATCGAGATGATGAAACAAGGCCATGTGCCTATTTATGAGCCAATGCTCGATGTTATTTTCGAAAGAAATCAACGAGAAGGCCGTCTTCATTTCACTACCGACTTAGCCGCTGCTGTAGAAAAAGCTAAAATCATTTTCCTAGCTCTTCCAACCCCTCCAGGTGAGGACGGCAGTGCTGATCTATCATACATCCTCAATGTGGCTAAACAATTGGGTCCATTGATGAAGGACTACAAAGTAATTGTCGACAAGAGCACTGTTCCTGTTGGAACATGTGAACTTGTGAAAGCTGCGGTTGCTACCAACGCGAAGGAACAATACGATGTCGTATCGAATCCAGAATTCTTGCGTGAAGGATTTGCGGTAGAAGATTTCTTGAAGCCAGACCGTGTTGTTGTTGGAACAACCAGCAGCAGAGCGCGTGAGATCATGGAAGAGCTTTACAAGCCTTTCACTCGTCAAGGCAATCCAATTCTTTTCATGGATGAGAGAAGCGCTGAGTTGACGAAGTATGCAGCGAATGCATTCTTGGCAACCAAAATTTCTTTTATGAATGAAATCGCGAATTTCTGCGAGCACGTAGGTGCAGACGTTGATATGGTTCGCTTGGGTATTGGTTCTGATAGCCGAATTGGTAAGCGTTTCTTATTCCCAGGAATAGGATATGGCGGAAGCTGTTTCCCTAAAGATGTTCAAGCACTTGCAAAGAGCGGAATGGATGCAGGGTATGATTTTGAAAAGTGTAATGAAGGTGAATGAGCGTCAAAAAACTGCTCTACTTAGCCCAATCTTAGAGCACTTTGGTCAAGATTTAAAAAACAAGAAAATTGCTATTTGGGGATTGGCATTCAAACCAGATACAGATGATATTCGTGAAGCTCCAGCTTTGTATATGATCGAGCATTTGCTGGGAGCAGGTGCAACAGTTTCCGCATACGATCCAGAAGCGATGGAGAATGTGAAGAAGCAAAAAAATTATCCTATCGAATATGCATCGGATCAATATTCAGCTCTTGCAAATGCAGATGCGTTGTTGATTTGTACCGAGTGGAGCGCGTTCCGTAACCCTGATTTCGATAAGATAGCAGGTGCATTAAAAACCAAAACTATTTTCGACGGCCGTAACTTATATGATCTTGATAAAATGAAAAAACTAGGTTTCTTCTACAAGAGCATTGGTCGCGAAACAATTCTTGATAATAACTAACGATATGCAGAAAGTACTTATAACAGGAGCTGCAGGCTTCCTTGGATCTCATCTCTGCGATCGTTTCATCAAAGATGGTTTTCAAGTTATAGGCATGGACAACCTGATTACAGGTGATCTAAAAAACATTGAGCATCTTTTCCCACATGAGAATTTTGAATTCTATCATCACGATGTTTCGAAATTCATCCATGTTCCCGGGAATCTCGATTATATCTTGCATTTCGCTTCTCCTGCAAGTCCGATAGATTATTTGAAAATTCCGATCCAAACATTAAAAGTTGGATCTCTTGGAATTCATAATTGTCTTGGATTAGCGAAAGAAAAAAATGCCCGTTTGATTATTGCAAGTACAAGCGAAGTTTATGGTGACCCAACAGTTCACCCGCAACGCGAATCGTATTGGGGAAATGTGAACCCTGTTGGTCCACGCGGTGTGTATGATGAGGCAAAGCGCTTCCAAGAGGCTATTACAATGGCTTATCATACCTTCCACGGAGTAGAAACGCGTATCGTTAGAATCTTTAATACTTACGGTCCAAGAATGCGACTGAATGATGGTCGCGTATTGCCAGCATTTATCGGACAAGCATTGCGCGGTGAAGACCTTACCATCTTTGGTGATGGAAGCCAAACCCGCTCATTCTGTTATGTTGATGATTTGGTAGAAGGCATAGTAAGACTCTTGATGAGCGATTATAGCAGCCCTGTGAATATTGGTAATCCTGATGAAATCACGATTAAAG
>JBJOKO010000138.1:0-7248 GCA_046046035.1 Bacteroidota bacterium
GAATGTCTCCGTACGCGTGTGGTATGAGCCTTCTTTACTGGTTAATACATTTTGATTCACATTAGAAACAATGCGTGCCCCGCCTGTATAGCTGGCAATTTCTGAATCAATGTAATAGTTGAGCCTGTTGCCGGTTAGGGTCATTTGATTGTCGCGAAGGACCACATTTTCTGTAATGGTTCCTATTTTCTTTTTCTGGTCGATGTGCAAGAACTTCCCAGTTAGATTGTATTCTGATCCTTTGACAATACGGATATTACCAAATGCATCGAAATCTTTGCTTGCATAGATATAAGCACTATCGCAATAGAACATAGTGCCTTCATATTCGAAAACTACGTTGCCCTTTACTCTTTGGGCATCAACTAGACTTTTGTCAAATTCTTGAACGTCTGCACGAATAAGCTTAACAATTTTGCGTGGTTTATTTGTTTGCGCTTTTGATTCGATGGAAAAGCCTGTTGCGATGAGGCATAGCATTAAATAATAAAAAACCGAATGAACGTTCATTCGGTTTTTATTGAATATTATTTTTAATGCTTTTTCCATATACTGGGATAAGAAAAAACTATGCCGAAACTCTTTCTCGAATAATAGTTTGAGTTCTATCCGGTCCTACTGAAACAAACGTAACAGGTATGCCGAGGTGTTTCTCAATAAATGCGATATAGTCTGTAACTTCAACGGGAAGATCTTCCATTGATCTCATCTCTGTCAAATCTGAATTCCATCCCTTTACTTCTGTGTAAATTGGCTGAACTTTAGAAGGATCTATATCGTAAGGGAAGTAATCTATTTTTTCTCCGTTTAGTGAGTAATGCGTGCACACCTGAAGTGTTTCGAAACCGCTCAATACGTCGGTTTTCATCATGATTAATTCGGTCACCCCGTTAATCATACAAGCATACTTTAAAGCAGGGATATCTAACCATCCGCAGCGACGAGGACGACCAGTGGTAGAACCAAATTCACGACCGATTTGGCGCATTTGTTCTCCAGTTTCGTCTTCCAGTTCAGTTGGGAATGGGCCACTTCCAACGCGAGTGCAATAGGCTTTGAAAATACCAAGTACTTGTCCAACACGTGATGGAGCAATACCTAATCCAGTGCAAGCGCCTGCTGCTACAGTGTTTGATGAAGTAACGAAAGGATAGCTTCCAAAATCAATATCTAGAAGTGAACCTTGAGCGCCTTCTGCAAGTACTTTTTTACCAGCAATAAGTGCGTTATTGATATAGTGCTCGCTATCGATGATCTCAAGGGTGCGTAGAATTTCAACACCGGCCATCCATTCTTTTTCTAGTTCTGTAACATCGTAAGGGAAGTTATAGTTCGCTAGAATGCCTTTGTGCTTTGCTACAAGATTGTTGTATTTATCCAAGAACTCAGGTTCAAGAATATCCCCAACGCGAAGACCATTGCGGCCAGTTTTGTCCATGTAAGTTGGACCAATTCCTTTTAGGGTTGAGCCAATCTTACCTTTTCCTTTTTCCGCTTCACTTGCAGCATCGAGCATGCGGTGAGTTGGAAGAATAAGGTGGGCTTTTCTTGAAAGGAGAAGTCTGTCTTGGATATTAACGCCTCTTTCTTTCAAGGCGCTGATTTCTTTGGCAAAAACAATTGGGTCAATTACAACACCATTTCCAATCACATTTTTTACATGATCATGAAATATTCCAGAAGGAATAGTGTGCAACACGTGTTTTATTCCATTGAATTCAAGAGTGTGTCCTGCATTTGGTCCGCCCTGAAATCGAGCGACAATGTCATAAGAAGGGGTAATAACGTCAACAATTTTACCTTTTCCTTCATCTCCCCATTGAAGACCGAGGAGAATATCAACTTTGTTAGAAATCATCATTCATTTGCTAAAGCGCAAATGTACTATCTATTTTTTAGTCTTGGGCTGAACTTTCTTCTTGCCGTAAAAATTCAAGCTATGATGTAAGATTTCAATACCGAAAATTTCTTCCAAAGTGGCCTTAATATTTTGAATACGAGGGTCGCAGAACTCTAACACCTCCCCGGAATCTGTTAATATTATGTGGTCGTGCTGTTGATTTTGATAGGCTTTTTCAAAGTTGGCAGTGTTGTGCCCAAATTGGTGCTTTCTTACCAGATTACATGCTTGCAGGAGGTCGATCGTATTGTATAAAGTAGCGCGTGAAACACGGTACTTTTTATTTTTCATACTTGTGTACATCGTTTCGATGTCGAAATGCCCCGGATAATCATAGATTTCCTGAAGAATTGCATAGCGTTCAGGGGTTTTACGATGCTTGTTCTGCTCTAAATAGGCAGTAAATATTCCTTTGACTTTTTCTTGTAGCTCCTGATGACTCATGGGGTGCAAATGTATGTTCTATCAAGCAAATTCGCTCTCTATTCGATCTACGGTTAAAACGCCTTCAACAGCTTTGAGCTGAGCCATCAACGTACCGAGGTGATTTGTATCGTGCACAAGCACTACCACTTTTCCTTGGAAAATTCCATTATTGGCTTCGAAGGAAATGGCTTTCATGTTCACGTTCATATCGGTTGAAATGATGTTGGTGATTTTTTGAACCAAGCCCACATCATCAATACCAGCGAATTTCAATCCCACCTCAAACTGCACAAGTTCTTTATTGCTCCATCTAGCCTTAATTACTCGGTAAGCGTATTTGCTCATGAGTTCTTGAGCATTGGGACAATTGGTGCGGTGAATTTTTATGCCATCACTTACTGTAATAAATCCGAACACCTCGTCGCCGGGGATGGGATTGCAGCATGAGGCAAGTGAAAAATCAACTTTTTGTTTTTCGTCCCCAATAAGCAGGGTTTCGCCTTTTGCTGGAGCGGTAGTAACAATCTTGTTTTCTGTGGATTGCTGGATAACGGTCTCTCTCTCGAACTTGATTCTTCCGTTTTCAACGGTGAATCCCTTCATCTTCTTAAGGTCTATAGATCCTTTCGCAATCCTGAAATACAATTCGAGTGCTGAATCAGTGTCGTAATGGCGAACCATTTCATCAATATTGACACTTAGCCATTCCACTTTTTGCCCTTGGAATCTGCGCTTGAGCATTTCCTTTCCTTCTTCACCAATTTGTTTTTTCTCTTCTTTAAGGGCGTTCTTAATTTTTTGACGTGCGCTAGCGGTTACAACAAGGCTCAGCCAATCTTCTTTTGGACGTTGCTTTTTGGACGTCAATATTTCAACCTGATCGCCACTTCTAAGTTTATGACTCAAAGGCACCAATTTGAAATTGACTTTTGCTCCAATGCAGTGGTAGCCAATCTGAGAGTGAATTTGAAAAGCGAAATCGAGTGTAGTTGAACCTACAGGTAATGTTTTCAAGTCACCTTCAGGAGTGAATACATAAATCTCTTCTGAAAAGAGCGAGAGTTTGAAATTGTCAATGAATTCTAAAGCGTTCTCACTCGGGCTTTCGAGTACTTCGCGCACTTGATGAAGCCACTTATCCATTTTGCTCTCCGGAGTCTCTGGAGAATCTTTGTACTTCCAGTGCGCTGCGTATCCACGTTCGGCGAGGTCGTCCATTCTTACAGAGCGAATTTGAACCTCCACCCATTTTCCAGTTGGCGACATTACAGTGGTATGAAGCGATTCGTAGCCGCTGGATTTTGGAAGACTAATCCAATCTCGCAGACGCTCCGGGCTTGGCTGGTAAAAATCAGTAACGATAGAATATACGCGCCAACAGTCCGCTTTTTCTAAGTCTTGAGGAGAATCTAGGATAATTCTAATGGCAAATACATCGTAGATTTCTTCGAAAGGAACACCTTTTTTATGGATCTTGTTCCAGATGGAATATACCGATTTGGTTCGGCTTTTTATTTCGTATTTTATTTCAAGTTTATCGAGTGCTCTGCGTATTGGCAGTGTGAAAGCATTGATAAATCTGGTTCTTACCGCTTGTGTCTTTTGTAGACGGTTTACAATGTCGTCGTAAGTTTCTGGCTCCTTGAATTTGAGACTTAAGTCTTCAAGTTCTGTTTTGATGTAATAAAGTCCAAGACGATGGGCGAGAGGTGCGTAGAGGAAAAGAGTTTCGCTCGCTATTTTCAATTGCTTTTCTCTTGCCATGTGATCGAGCGTACGCATGTTATGCAGACGGTCGGCCAGCTTGATTAAGATTACTCGCACGTCATCACTCAGTGTGAGCAACATTTTGCGGAAGTTCTCCGCTTGATCGGAGGTGTTGCTATAATCGGAAACCCCGCTAATTTTGGTGAGTCCGTCTATGATTGTTCTTTCTTTTTTGCCAAAAAGATTTTGGATGTCATCAAGGGTGATGTCAGTGTCTTCAACGGTATCATGAAGCAATGCGCAGACAATTGCTGTTGTTCCAAGTCCAAGTTCCTCTGCTGCGATTTTTGCTACAGCGAGTGGGTGGTATATATAAGGTTCACCACTTTTTCGGCGCATGTCTTTGTGTGCTTCAGCAGCGACTTCAAAGGCTTTGCGAATTCTAGCTTTGTCGGCACGTGTTTTTGAGCGATGACAAACACGGAGTAGTCCTCTGTACCTACGGAGGATTTCTCTTTTCTCTTCTTCAGGGTCGAATTGGACTTTTTGCATACTAGTACAAATAAAACAAGTAAAGTCACAGGATGTTGACTGTTGACAACCGTTTTTTAACAATGGATTGGCGATGAAGTAGGGAGACTTTGTTTTGCCTAATATTGCGAACCAATTCCAAAAGATGCCTTCAACGACGAATTCAATTAGTACACGTATTTTCTTTGTCTTAGTTTTTCTAGGTCAAATCGTGAATTCACAAGGCCAGACGGATGCATTTGGATGGCATCGAGGAACAATAGACTCTTTAGAACAAGTTTATCAAGAAAAGGGTTTTTTATACCATTCGGTTTTTCAACCGGCACCACGTTTTTTAGCAGCAAGTGATTTTGTATCGGACTCAACAATACAGGTTGCGCCTAGGCAACTTAATATATGTGTGGCACCATTATTTACAGCAAATGCTGGAGTGAGTATTGGCGATGGAATCACTGCTTATTCAAGTACGGGCGCTGTATTGCAGTTTACTGATTTTAAAAAATGGGATGCTTCGCTTGGTTATACCTTCAATTATCGATCAGGTCCTGATTATTTGAGTAGATGGATGGATTCGACATTGATTATGCCAGGGGTGGGTGAGGCTAGATTCAAGGATGGTCTAGGGTATTTTGCACATAATGTTTTCGGTAAACTTGGTTTTCAAGCGGGCAAGCGGGTTTATCTCGAAGCAGGTCGAGGTAAGAATTTTTGGGGAGATGGCTATAGATCATTAATTCTAAGTGAGAATGCTCCGGCATATCCCTATGGAAGACTGACTTTGGATTTGTGGAAGTTCAGATATAATGCTATGTGGGCGCAGACATCCTTTGGAGAGGAGAAAAAGTATTTTGCTATGCATGGGCTGAGCTTAAATGTGTCCAAAACATTACAGTTTTCTGTTTTCGAAATGGTGACTTGGCAGGCTAAGGACAGTTTGAGTAATAGACAGATGGAATTCCATTATTTGAATCCAATTTTATTTTACAGACCAGTTGAATATGCCCAAGGTAGCGCAGATAATGTAATTCTTGGAGCAGGAGGAAAATGGCGTGCAACAAGACGAATTCAGATATATGGTCAAGTTGTTATAGATGAATTTCTATTGGATGAGGTGAAGAGTAAATCGGGGTGGTGGGCCAATAAATTTGGTGGACAGCTAGGGGTTCGTTTATTTGATGTAGTCCCTGGTGTGAGTATTCAAAGTGAGATTAATGCTGTTCGCCCCTTCACATATACTCATGGTAGTTCGATTCAATCATGGGGGCATTCTAGCCAGCCATTGGCACATCCATGGGGAGCAAATTTTTGGGAATGGGTCAACATTGTGAAATACCAAAAGGGCCTTTATGAAGTAATTAATAAAAATATTTGGGGAAGCTTCGGTAGAGACGGACGCGATGAGGATGGTGATGGAATCGCAGAGAATTGGGGTGGAGATATTTTTAGATCATATAAAGAGCCTTTTCGCAATTATGGCAACAAGCTGTTGCAGGGAGAAAAATCTGTTGTTCACTACAATGAACTCAGTGTTTCTAGGGAATTCAAGAAGTTTTCAGGGCTTGAATTGACTGCAACTTATGTCTTAAGGTATGAGCACAAGACGAATGCGAATTATCTTGATAATTATTTTTTGATTGGTCTGCAATTGAATGGTTTGCTTAGACCGGTGACTGATTTCTAAAAGTGCAAAAACAATAAATTGTGGAGGGGATTCCTATATTACCTTTGCGCCCAAATTCGGGTCAAATTGAAGTCCTCAGAAGTAATTTCAGATTCATCAAACGCTTATATGTCTAAGCTTCGCGATATCGCAATCCTGTTTATCATGGGCACATCGGGAGTTACCGATTCACGTTTGTTGTTTCTCTGTATAGGAGGCGTTCTTTTGACCGGTGGCAGCAATGGTCTAAATCAAGTTTGGGAGCGCGAGTGGGATAAGCTTATGCTACGCACGCAACACAGACCCATTCCTCAATCTAGAATGTCGAGGAATGAAGGAATTATTATTTCGTCGCTTGCGGGTATTTCAGGAATTGCGTTATTATGGATTTGTATTAACCAAGCAAGCGGAATTTTGGGACTAGCTGCTTTCTTTCTTTATGTATTCGTGTACACTCCACTCAAGAGAGTAACTAGTTTGGCTGTTTTTGTTGGCGCCTTTCCTGGTGCTATTCCGCCAATGTTGGGTTATGTAGCGGCTACTAATTCTTTTGGTTTAGAGGCAGGGTTGTTATTTGCTATGCAGTTCATGTGGCAGTTCCCTCATTTTTGGGCGATTGCTTGGGTGGCTCACGAGGATTATACTCGTGGTGGCTACAAGTTGCTGCCTTTTAACGACGGAAGAACCAAGAGAAGTGCATTTCAGATTCTTATCTATTCTTTGTTTTTAATCCCAATCAGTCTGCTCCCTTGGGCTATTCCTGCGGATCAACCTCTTGTTGGAAATCTAGCTGCAGTAGTGGCTACAGCGTGCGGAATCGCGATGGCATGGCTTGCTTTTAAGTTGTATAGATCATGCGAAGTGAAGGACGCGCGAACATTAATGTTCGCTTCCTTCTTTTACTTACCGATAGTTCAGTTATTTTATGTAATCGATAAAATTTAATACAATGAGTCAAGATGTTGATCCTACAATGGATGTCTTCCGTGGCAAGGATCCGGAGGTGAAAGTTCGGACAAAGAAA
>JBJOKO010000139.1:0-7226 GCA_046046035.1 Bacteroidota bacterium
AAAGCAATCCTGCTGCGGAGTTATCAGGAATGGTTGTTGGTTCTGGGATGGAGTAGTAGGTGCGATCATAAATTGATTCACCTCCATTTACCGTTAGAATGGCGGACTGTCCAGTGCACAGATCTTCATCAGAAGATGTCACTGTAATAAGTTCTGGTGTGGGATCAATAAATACATGCGCATATGCTTTTGACACACATCCGTTATTGGACGCTTCGTAGGAGTATAATCCAGCGGCGTCTGAATTGAATGAGCTAACGCCAAGACTTGTTCCAAATGCCCATGTGGTGCCATTGGGTCTTGTCCAAAAATCGTTAGTTGTATTTGTTGATGTGGCTACAAGTGTTCCTGAAGCGCCTTCACAAATGTGAAGAGTATCCGTTAATGTGATAGTGGGATTTTCAGTTTGATATGATGCCGTGAATACATCGGTCAACCCAGTGTAGATGCAGGTTGTAATAAGTTGAATAGTTGAGGATTCAGTTAGCGTATAACTTAGATGTGGATCTGTAGTGATGGCAATGCCAGCGAAGTTGGTTTGACCGTAATCAGCAACAGACCATTGATATTCTATTCCGAAAGTATTTGCGGGGAGATTATTTGCGGTGAGGTATAACTCGTCTCCTATGCATGGAAATACCAGAGGCACCGTGGAAGAAAAGAGGGCGCTATTTGTAAAGTTCGAAAAGCTTGCGGAAGTGCAATGAACCGGATCGAATTCATCGGCACCAATATCAGGATTCGAAAGATTTCTGCTGTCACAATCGAGATCAGTAGTGATGTAGCCTATTGGATATCCTCCATTTTGAAGGACGTCGTTTTCTGAAGCAGAGGACTCCGTATGAAGTCCATTTGACCAAGATATGGCAGGAAGTACTTGATATGAATTACCATCTAAACCGGATTCACTCTGCCAGTCTGAAAGGTTATCAAATGCCATGGCATCTCTTAATCCACCTGCCATTACTAGGTGATGGGTTGAAGATATGTTCGCATATAAAGCGTTGTTATTTACGTCTACTCCGTTGTATCCGCCATTGGAAGATGAAAACCCTAAGGCCATTGCATAGGCGGGTTCATCCGCGGCTAGAGGAGCATTTAAATTGGATATGAAAATATTGTTTTTTACTTCAAGAGGAAATGGTGAATCGTTTTGAACCATTAGTGCTGACCAAGGTCCGGAGTCTGTTCCTATTTCGTTATAAACAAAGCCATTGGTAACAGAATTGTGTACGATAGAAAGCATAGAGTTCGGATTTCCATATGCAAATATTCCCGCTACATAATCGTCATGACCGGGAATACCATCAGTACCATAAATGGAGTTATTGGAAATAATGTTTTGTCCAATTTCACCGGAATTGATGATAATTCCGGCAATGGAATTTGGAATTGTGTTTTCACAATCTTTGATTTTATTTCCATTTACATAGACGTCTACACATGAATTGGCAGGAGGTCCGTTGAGTATTTGAGGGTTGCTTTGTACGCCAACTGAAATGCCCGCATTGACTAGTTCTGTTCCGCTAATGGCCGATAAATCATGAATATAATTGGATTCGATTTGGATTCCAGATTCATTTAAAACAAGAATTCCTAAGTTGCCAATTTGATATGGAGCTGTCGAAGAACCGATTTCGTTTAATCTGATAATGTTGTCAAAATTTCGATTGCTTTCTGTTTCCCCGGCAGAGAAAATTCCGCAGCGGACACCGATGATAAGATTGTTTTCAATAAGGTTTGAGTTATTGACGTTTCCTCGAGAATCGAAATTGAGTTCGTTTCCGCAACTGGCTATTCCAAAAAGTGTTTTTTCAGATTCGATACCTTGAATGATACAGTTTTTTATAGTGTTGTTGGTTGGTCCATCGTTAGATCCAGTTGTTCTCAACCATACAACACCTGTTTGGGTTTCAACAGCTGTGAGCGTTATGGTCATATTTCTAGTGGCAAGAACTTCCGGACAAACAGTGTTAGACTGCCCAGCACTATTACCGTCGATAGTTACGTAATCAGCGCCGTTTAAAATGAAAGGAACATTCACTCCGTCGGCTGCAGAGATGAGCACATCAACACCAGAAGCAGGTCGAATTGTAAGCTGAGTGTAAGGGCTAGCCATAGGGTTCGCCTCAATGATTAAACTTGTTTCGAAAAAATAATCAGCATCAACGAATTCGAATATTACATGTGATGTAAGACATGCGACATTGTATGCGTCGATCGCATCATGTGGTGTTGCAAAGTCGCCGCCGCTTCCAACAGTATATGTTCCCCCGAGAGAGATCGGTTGTGAAATTGTAGGTGGACTAGTTGGATACGTTTCTATGAAATTTACAGAGTATGCGACGCCATTGTTTGCTGGCCAAAATGCTACGTTTGGAACCATTTGTCTGTCTTGAGCAACAACAAAGTACTGAATAATATCACCGCTATTTAATCCACCAAAATCTGTTTCAATGATATCAAAATTCCAAACGGAGTTGAATTCATTTCCTGATACTAGACTACCTGGATTTGAGAACCAACTACCTGCATTTTTTCTATAATAAATATGAGGGCGGTTGAGAGAGTTTGCCAAGGATGGAATATAAGGAAGTCCTCCCGCGTCAGTGATGATTACGCCGCTTAAATATAAATTGTTGTTGCCACACTGAACTATGATTGGCGAGGCGTTAATTGTTGGTGCCGTATTGTCAATAATTGGGGTGAAGTCGCCTTCGTCTGCACCAATATCAGGCAGGAATCCCCCGCCGTTGATTTGAAGGGAAAGCGGATAATTCCCTGCTATGCGACTATCAGGACTATCGTAATCGTAGTTAATGGCGGGTATGTGCGCTGCATTGCTTTCAACATGAGAAGGAATGGAAGAATTGATATGTAAAAAGTCAATGTTAGTTCCCGTAGTACTTAAGAACTGTGGTTGCTCGATAAAGGAATTTGATTCGGTAGAGTTAAGTGCGTTATAAATTTGCGGTATTGTGTTATAGGAATTAGTTCCGTCAAATAATATGCACTGGCTCGGGTCGGCATTATTAGAATAGAACAAATTATGGTTTGAATTGAAACCATGATTTATGGCAGAAGAACCACTTCGTCTGTAGGCAGCGCTAGTCGAACCTCCGGTTGCGGCGGTTGTATTGGAAATAATATTGTTTTTCAGATCAACGAAACAATTCGTGTGAACAAATAATGACGCGGCTGAAAATCCGCCCCCGTTGCCCACTGTGTGTAAATGAATAGTATTGTAATGTATTTCGGAAGAAATACTGTTTGCACCTTGGTAAATCCCAGTAACTGCTAGATCGTTCTGTGCGTTGGGCGCGTGTAATGATCCAATGATGTTGTTGTAAATTTCGGACGTTCCATCGCGTTGAAGAATCCCATAGACAGCGGTACTTGTGGCGTTACTTTGTAAAGAATGAATTTTGTTCTTTACAATGTGCGCCAATGATGCTGCTGTCAATTTAATTCCGACTACCGTGTCATTCGCGCTTGTAAATCCACCAATTTCATTTTGATTGATTTGATAGAAACTTGGACTAGAAATATTTATCCCCGCGATGCTACCGCTAGTGTAGAATGAAGTGAAGAAATTGTTTTCAATGGTTCCGTACCCAGAGACGATGTTCGGTTTAACATCGATCGCCGTGATGTCTGCAGAATTGTTGTTGTAAATATTACTGAAATTGTTGTCTACATATTGGGCAGAATTTGGAGTGTTTTTAGAAGCAAACAGAACAATATTGTTTGTCACATTAGGTGACATTGAAACAATTGAATTGTTAAGCACAGTGAGATAAGATTGATAGGCAACGTCTGTTTCTAGAAATGTGAGCGAGTCAAGAGTACCTGTATTATTGAATGCGTCAGATATCGAATTATTAGAGATGTGTAAAGTTTGAACGTTTGAATTCGAATTTGCAATTTCAAAGAAAGTCAGTTTTGTTGCGGAAATTGGACCCAAATTACTAAAGACATTTGTGTGCCATTCGAATTGAACTGCTGGCGCTAAACTTGAGACATAAGTGATGTTTCCCGTGCTACCTGTTGGGGTGTGAATTCCACGAAATAGATTCGTATTAATATTCACTTGAGAAAGACTTGCCTCTGCTTTGATTTGCACTAAGAAGCTGTTTGCACTGGTGGCGGTTGTGAAATTCAAGAAATTTGGAGTTCCAAAAGTGTTGTTTTCGATTGTTAAGGAAGAGAAATTTGCGTTTGAACAAAGTATTCCTGAGAATCCACATTGAGAAGAACCAATTTGAATATTGGAAAAGCTATTGTTCAGCAAATTATACGAAGGTATCGCACCAGATATATTATTGTCGTCTATTTCTATTATTGAAAACTCTCCATTTAGATTCAATGAGAGTTCGTCAAAAGTGTTATTCAGAAAGAACACCAGAGGAGGTTCTCCAGTGAATTTTACGAGAGATGAATTCGATGATGTGCTGTTAGGTACATTGATAAACCAATCCTGAAAAGTGTTGCCGCTAATGTTTAAGCCATATATAGAGTTCAAATCAAAACCGTGCACATCAACATTGCCGGTGAAATCAGTGTCAATTATTTGAATTTGATTGGTAGTATAAGTGGAGTTTCCAATGAAGTTGTTGTGTATCTCTAAACCAAATTGCGGATCACGAGCACATATTGCTGCAAATGATAAATTGTTACAAAGCGGTGTTGCAGATATCAGAATACCCGAGAAGTAGTTATTACTGATGGTGGAGGCATAAACGTTTTCAAGATAAATGGCATTAATTCTATTGTTTCCCGATGCAGACGCTGAAGTGATTTGAACGGAACTTGGTGTTGATATTTCACCGATAATGTTAGGAGATGTAGTGCCCACATTGAATGATCCGTTAAACAACTCAATTGCACTGAATACACCTCTTAAGTCGGTAGGGTCGGTTTTGCCAGTTGTTACGCTCAAATTGGCAATTAGAGTTCCATCAACGGAGGCAGATGTATTAACGGGTATGGAAATATGAATTGGAATAAAGGTGCCATTCGCCGAAGTATAAATCGTTGTTCCTGTTTGGTTGGGGTTGTTATATCCGACTAAGTTTTCATAGAGCAAGAAATTACCAGAACTTTGCGTAGAGATATGTATGCCGTAATGTGTATCATTCGATATTATTTCCCGCGGAGATGTTTGGAAAAAGTGATTATTGTAGAAACTCCAATTGGAATTGTGCATTCCGATGTTTATTGCGCTGGATTCTTGATTGGCAACGAACCAATCGAAAAACGTGCAATTTGAAATTGTGGTGAATTGGTTCTCAGGTGCTCCACTCGTAAGGTCGTTGGAGTTTAACAGATATTTTGGTGTGCTTGTACCAGGGCCGAATTGACAACTTTCTATGGTGCAATTCCCACTTCCTGTAGAGAAACCGTTTAGCATGTTAAACACCCCATCTGATTGAGATGAGCCATAGATTTTTGTAAAAAGGAAGGTTGTGTATTCACTATCATCGGAGAGTTGAATGGTTGAACCCGCGGAGTTGTTGTTTTGAATTGTTAGAAAGATGTTCGAACCACTTCCAGATATTCGCCCGTCGATTACTGTTTGATCAGCATTGCTAAGAAGAATTAGTGGTCCACCAAAATTTCCAGTAATACTAACATTGTTGGCGGGTCTAATTTCTACTTGAGAAATGCCTGCAGTATTTATGAGCGCGCAGGTTTGTGTTTCTACCACACTCTGAATTATAGCTACTTGAATGACCCCAGTATGCAATGAATTTGTATTTATCGCATCGAAGGCGCTTTTTAATGAGGAGTAACCTGTCGTTTGAAATGCAAGCGCACCAGTGGTTGAGAATACTTGAATAGGATAATTAGGCACGCTAAAACTATCGGAGCCACTCATCTTGAGGGTTGCTAAGTCATGCGCTATTTGTCCATGGTTTGTTACGTCATTTAATATGGCGGCTAGTCCTTTGTTTGATGAATAAGCATAGAAGTTTACCGTAGATCCAATAGGAATATTTGATAAGTAAATTTGACCTGATATTCCAAAGAATGGCACCATCACAATCCCCGAGGTTAAAAAACCATCTGTAGAATAACGTACATAGACATTTTCGCCAGAGCTCAATGGAGCATTTAGAGCGACGTTTACTTGATATTGACCAAAGGGAAGAGCAGAATGGGAAATGCCCGTGAAGTTTTTCGGATTGTAATTCGTTTGAAGAATCTGGAAGTGATTATTGTTTCCCGCTCCGTTTTCAGTAATGTTGAATGTATAATATCTACCAAGAGTTACTGAAGCCGTTGTTCCTGAGGCCCCACCATTGGAAGAATTGTATAATGCCGAGCCAGTGCCTCCTACGGGGGCTATTACCGTGTTAAAAGCCACCGCGCCTGTTCCTGACCCATAAGGCCTCCAAACGTCGCCAGGATAGCCACAGGTGGATGGAAATTCCCATGTGCCACTTCCGGTCACTCCTGCTTGAATGCGGGCCTGTCTAAAAGCACCCATGTCTGTGAGTGCTGTGCAATTAAATCCTGCACCGACAATGTTGTTTGTTCCTAATGCTCCAGGCTGAGATTTTGCTACGATAGTAAACGCAACGAGAATGAGGCCACTTAGAGCCACGGAAAGAAATCTAAACAACATAGTTATTTAAAAAAAAATCAGTAATTAAATAATCGAACTTAAACTACGATTGGGGATAGGAGAAGCACGAGTCTGTGCCTTATCTCTCGGCGTGAGTTTAGGTTAAGGTGACACAAATGTAGTAAAAGCGTGGTGCATATGTTTGATTTCTAATTTCCTAAAGAAAAAAGCGGCATCACTAATTTTAGTGATGCCGCTTTTAATTTTAACCCGAATCTTTTGATTCAGAATATATTCTAATTCCCGACCACCATTCTTTCGGTGATAATAGATTTATCTGCTAGTGTAATTTCTACCATGTAAAGTCCGCTTGCAAGAGCTTGTTCAAACACCATAGCGGTGTTGAATATTCCCTCACCAGTTTCAAAACGATTGGTGTAAATCACCTGACCAATGTTGTTCATGATTCGAACTTGCGTAGTTCCTTCAACAGTATTCACCACGTTCAAACCACAGTATTGACCGTTGTTTGGATTAGGATAAATAGTCGCGAAGTTTTCTCCACGCATTTCTTTTTCCATTAGTGTTTCTTCTAACTCTGTAGAAGTTTCTTCTAGCACCATTCCACCAGAAGGAGTAATGCGCATGATTTGATAGT
>JBJOKO010000140.1:0-7096 GCA_046046035.1 Bacteroidota bacterium
TACGCTATTCGGTGTACCAGAGAATATCAAATTGGTTTCTTGTCCTTCGCAAATCAACAGTTCTGGAACATCCATTGTTGCTGTTGGACCGCCATCAATTACTTCAATAAATGCTGAACCACTAGATTGACACACCCCTTGTCCGATAGAATAATCCACAGGAAAAATGCCAATTCCTGAGGCTGATGGATCAAACTCACCTGTAGGACTAACACCTGCACCGGTCCAAGTTCCGCCCATATTCACTGCTGTTAATTGCACCGGTCCTGAGGAGACGCAATAGGGTCCAAAGTTATCGATTGTTGCATCAGGAGGACCAGATTGAGCGTAAGGAGGAGGGGCAAGTTCAAGCATGAAATTATCTGATAGTCCGTTTCCCCAATCCTCTACAACAATCATAATAGTTTGCCCCGCCACCAAATCAGGAGACGGAACACTCGATGGGCAAGGGTAATAGAAACCAAACTGATTACAGCCACTAAAAGCAGATGCATAATTGCACCCGAGTTCATTATTCAAATCTTGAATAGCATCACATGGAGCGACATTGTTCGGGATATTCCAAACCGACACATCAAGAAAACCTGACGTTGCATCACCTTCGATCAAAAGGCCCAAAGGTCCATCAGTAGTGATATTCACCATTATGTAAGCAAACTGAGAAGTAGTGAGCCAATCTTGACATGAACCAATGGGTGGGCCGGCTTCTCCAAAAGCAAAAGGACCAGCTGTGTTTTGGCATAAGATCACATCAGTATTGCATCCATTTCCATTAGCTGTTCCGCCACCGCCGCCGCCGCCTTCGTCTGGCGGAACAACGATTATATCAACGTTTTGACATACCTCGTCATGTTGGCAGTTATGCTCATCGACCAAAACATCTATAAATCCAGTGAATGTTGCGACCCAAGTAATTTGGGCGCCATCCGCACAAAACGTTTCATCGCTACCGATGAAAGTGAGGCCAAAATCAGCATAAAGTGAAAGTTGTGATTCCCAATCTTCCCAATTGCAAGTGGAGAAGGTATAAGTATACCCCTCTTCTACAGCTACTTCGAAATATTGACCCGCATCAATGCAGAAAACTGTTTCCATTCCATCAAGAGGTGGAAAAACAGTTGTGACGTAAGTATTGTCATAGTCACACTGTCCTATTGATTTGATGACTCCCATTGTCATAAAAACCAAGCACAATATGAAAAGGCGATTTCCCATGATTAATTAGACCGCAAGATAATTGAGCCCCAAAGGATTGAATCCCTATTGGGCAACCTAAATACCCCATTGGGAGTCTATATTGTACTACCTTATACCTTAACCCATGAAATCAGCTCTACTTTTCATTGCTTTCGCAATTGGAATTTTCACCCAAGTATCAGCACAATGCGACATTGTTGTAACACTCACACAGAGCAATACCAACGTTTGCGCTGGTGATCCTCTAAACTTTTTCGGATACGCTTCGGGCGCGTGTCCAAATGCCGCATCAATAGCGTATAATTGGCAAGCAAGTGTTTTAGACAGCGAAGGCAATGTGGTTATGCCAGCTGAATACATGGCTACGGGAAATACATTCACATTCACTACAATTCCTGTTTTCACATACTCTGGCCCCGAGGAACTTTCTCTCGTATGCCTGACAGTCGTTGCTTATGATAATGTTGGAAGTCCCATCGGAACAGGGCAATACTGCTTCTCATCGTTCTACTATCCACAACCGATCATTCCAACTGCGGTTGTTACCAACAACCCATGCGGTGATCAAGCTTGTGTTTATGTGACTACCACTGGTGGAAGTGGTCCTTTCGAGTATTTGGTTAGCGACGGATCTATTCTTTCAGGCAATGCCTATGGTTGTTTCAATGCACCAGGTGTTTATCAAGTGACAGTAGTAGACCAAAACGGATGTACTGGTGAAGACTCATTTAATATCATCATTAACGAAACGCCAAACAATACGTGCGAAAACGCCGCTGTATTAGAAAATGGAGTTACTCTTCAAGATACTTTGTGCAATCTTGAGTTTGCTACACCTACATGTTCCAGCATGACATATTATCAATCGGGTTGGTATCAAATCAACTCTGGCTCAAGCACCCACCTTCAAATTGGGGTATCTTCTGGATATGTTCCAGGAACAATAAATCAAAATGCTGCAGTCGAAATTCTAGCTTCAAGCACTGATTGTTCTGAAGCTATACAAGTGTTCTGTGAAGCAAATATGAACTGTTTCGACCTAGCAGATTATATCAATGTCGAACCAAACACCAACTACTACATTCATGTAATGACTCAATGGACATCGACTGTTCCAATCTCTATAGTTGCTGTTCTTGGAGACACCCCACAAGATGGTATTTGTGGTTGTACCAATTCTACATCATGCAATTATGATCCTGAAGCTCTCGTAGATGACGGTTCTTGTGGATATAACGGCTGCACCGATCCAGGAGCTTGCAACTATCTCGCTTATGCTACTTGCGACGATGGTTCTTGCGTATTCGGAAACGACCTTACAGGACACGTTTTTCATGATGTAAATGGTGACGACACCTACAATACTTGGCCGACTGTTGAGCCTTCAATCGGTGTCGTTGGGTACGTGTTCGTGGAGGAACTAGGAATAATGATCTACCCCAATTCTGAAGGAGAATTCGTAATTCCCAATTTACCTTCCGCACAATATCACGTAAGCTATGTGGATCCATCAAATACTTGGACAATGTCCAATGGTGAATCCCTTCTTGTTACTCTGCCAACATGCTTTGGGTTAAACATAGCACTCGTTCCGGTGAGCGGAGCTACCGCCCAAATCAGCGGTGCTGGTGCCTTCTGGTCAAACGTACTTCAATGCAACAACGGTATGTCTCTCGGAGTCTGGGTGCAGAACACAGGTACTACATCCTTTACAGGAAACTTCACTATCAATTTTGATCCAACATTGACCATCGCTCCATTATCGTATGCTCTACCCTACACCTCCTCTACAGGGTCTTCCGCAACGTGGGACATTTCTAATCAAGCGCCGGGTTCGGTTGCTTATTACATGCTTCACATCAATGGTCCAGGAGCCGCACTAGTAGGAAGTACATTCAATTTTAGCTATAGTCTAAATCTGATTGACAATTCAGATGTAACATTCTATTCCAATGAGTGGACATCATCACATGTGGTGAGTTGTGCTTATGATCCAAACGACAAACAAGCCATTCCAGTAGGATATGCAGAACCACACTTCATTCTTGCAGATACTGAAATCGAATATAAAATCAGATTCCAAAATACAGGAAACGCTCCAGCATTCAACGTAGACATCGAAGATCAAATCGATATTTCAAAATTGGATTTGAGCACATTCCAACCTATCACAGCTTCACATTCATACAGCACTTTAGTGCAACCTGATGGTCATGTGACATTCACATTTGCAAACATTATGTTGCCAGACAGCACTACAGACGAGCCTGGTTCACAAGGCTTTGTTATCTATAGAATTAAACCTTTGCCAACTGTTGCATTCGGAGATGTTATTGAGAATACAGCTTCGATTTATTTCGATGAAAATCCTCCAATCGTAACAAACACTACATTCCATACAATTTATGATTGTGCGCAAATGCCGGCTTCAACTCAAGGATTTGACAGTTGCGAAGAAACCGAACAAACATACGGTTGGGACTATCAATACATTGAAACATCTCAATGGCTTGTCAATGGTGAATTACAATCAGAAGAAATAGAATTCCAATTTCCGAATACGGTAGGTTCCTATTTTATACAAAACATCATTTCGAATCCTCTTTGTTCTGCAACCTCCGATTATTATTACAATGTAAATCCTAATCCGGAAGCTAGCATTACCCAAGTCGGTGATGAATTAGTAGCAAGCGAAGGAACATATTACCAATGGTATATTTTTGATCAACCAATCACCGATGGCAACAACCAAAATCAACCAATTTATGCATCTGGTCCGTACACCGTGACAATAACGAATGAATTTGGTTGCATGGATACAAGCCCTGTATTTACTGCTGTTGGGGTAGAAAATCTCGATGAAAATTCATTCATTCTTTATCCAAATCCAGTTGGAAATATGATGACAATTGCAGTGCAAAACAATGCAATTGGTTCTATCTACAACATCACAGATGCTACAGGAAAGATTGTTCTTACTGGCAAGATAAATTCAATCGCGAATCAAATATCTCTTGAAAATTTATCTGCGGGCATTTATCAAATTTCGATTTCTAACATGAACGACATTTCGACCGCAACGTTTGTCAAATTCGAATAACACATTTTTTCATATCTACAGTATTGCACCCCTAAAGGGGTGCTTTTTTTTGCGCAATACAATTGCTTTCGCAATTGCTTTTGCAATTGCCTTTGCAACGGTGAAGTGCAATTGCCTTCGGAATTGCTTTCGTAATTTGATGTGGTGGTTTATGCGCATAAGTTCGTATAATTTATACGTGGAGTTGATTCAAAACTCAATTTAGCTTCGCAAAAAAAACTATGGCTAATACTTATACTCAACTTCACATTCATGTTGTCTTTAGCGTTCAAAACCGCAAACCTCTATTAAATAAAGAATGGCGAGAGCACATATTCTCCTACATAGGGGCAACTTTGAAAAATAACGAATGCCAACCATTAGCAATTAATGGTGTAGAAGATCACGTCCACATTTTCTTTGGTCTCAACCCATCGAAGAATTTATCTGACCTCGTGAAGAAAATCAAATTCGCAACTACAACATATATCAAAGAAAACTATCTGCCAACAGAAAAATTCCGCTGGCAAGTTGGCTATGGCGCCTTTTCTCATTCACATTCAGCAGTAAAAAAGGTCGTTAATTATATTCATAATCAGGAACAGCATCATGCAAAAAAAGACTATGAAACCGAACTAATTCAAATGTTGGAATTGTATGAGGTAGACTACAATCCAAAATATCTAATGTAAATCCCAGCTTCAAAGTCCCGAAAAACCGACCATTTGTTCAGGGCCGAAAGGCCCCAATCGCAAAGGGCCGAAAGGCCCCAATCGCAAAGGGCCGAAAGGCCCAATCCAAAATATGCCAAGGCTTAAATAACCCCTTTAGGGGTTAAAAACTGTAGCCCAAGGGGTATGTGTAACGTTTATCACCCCTTTAGGGGTGAAAGAAATACAACGGCAATAATTGACGATTATATTTGGATAATGCGCCGTAAATCATTGGTATTCGTAATAATGCTCCTTGTATTTTCAAGGATAACATCTGCCCAAATAGCGGATAGCATTGTTACGGTTTCCTCAGTAGATTTTGAAGGAGATACTATTTCAGCTCGGTATGAAATCATAACTCATTATTGGAAAGGAAAAGAAATATTCAAACAGGATATCCAATTCAAATCCGAGAATGCATGGTCAGACAGTACTACCACTATTTCTTTCTATTCAGAAGATGGCAAACCACTTCGCTCTATTAAAAATGATATAAGTTCTTCTTGGTGCCACCGTTATGAATTGCCTCCGTTCGACGAAAGTCAGGTGTACTTCAGTACGTACTTGTTTCCCGAGACTTCTAAGGTAGTATACTACCCATGTAAAATATATTTCACTGAAACAAAAGAATATACTGACTCCACTGAAATAAGCTATTCTGTATACAAGGATCAAGATACAGAGATGATGTACTACGATACTATTCGTTATTTCAGTAATCATTTAATACGATCAAATGTCCATTATCAAAACAGAGAAAAACAAGCATTGAAAACGTATTCTTACGAATATGATTCACAAGGCAGACCTATTATGATAAGAGAGCATGTGGAGGATCGAGGAAGTGTGCGTATTTCTGAGAATCACCAAATATTCAAAGACCAAACTCCTTATACGACGTTATCAATCTACAGATTATATCCTGACACCAATAATTCCAGCGAATTTGAAAGATACTATGATGATCAGTTTCAACAAATCAAATATGTTCACAGAAAATTCGGTGTTTTCGTAGGATACGGAACAACAGAATATGATTCGAATGGACATTCCACAAAAAGCAAAACCTATAACGCTGATTCAACATTGAGGGATCATCACGAAGCTCATTGGGTTGAAAAAAAGAATAGCTTAGAATGTTGGTACAACCAGAATTATTTCTCCAGAGATGAAAACGATGGAATTGGTTACAGTCTCTTGGACACCACGTACAACGGGCAATTCAGCATTATCAAATCGTATGGTATTCGCCACAATAAACGTGTCGATCAATGGAAAAGACCTAGAAAAAAAGATCTAATTCTAGGCTATACTGTTGTAAAAGATAAATACGGACGTGATGTGGAAATCACTCACTTCGACATGGACGGAAAGGTCACCTATGCACTAGTGTATACCTATTCGAAATAATGGTGGCCGGTAATAGAATGCGCTGCGGCAGTTCTTCTTCCGCTGTTTCATTAATGAGAAAAAGTCTTTTCATCAAACGGTTCGCAGCAAGTTTACCTAATTCAAATCCGCTGTGATGAACATAACTTATCGGATAATCAATAATGTCAGGTAATACTCCATCACTGAATCCGATGACTTTGCAAGTGCCTGTTTCATTGCCGTAAATTTTACTGAGTATTTTGGAAGATGCAGCAATCAATTCATCACTCATTAGGAAAAGTCCATCTGGCTTGTATTTCGACAAGGCTTCGTCAATTTTCACTCGACCTTCATCAAAGGTGGACGCGTATATAAACGTGCAACAATCATCACTCATTCCGTGATTCTTTAGAGCGAGTTTCACTCCTTGACCGCGCTTCTTTGACATGGTCAAATTTTCACTTCCCAAAGCGGCCACAATTCTTTTACAACCACTTTCCAAAAGGTACTTCGCAGCGTTAAATGCTACTTCCACATCATCAATTATAACCTCATCAAAAGGTGAATCGTCGATACTTTTATCAAAAAGCACAACAGGAATTCCCGCTTCTTTCAACACAAGCAAATGATCTGCATTCAATGATTTATTACTCATTGAAACTAGCAATCCATCTACAGAATGATCGAGACATATCTGGACATTGAGTTTCTCGTTTTCAATACTATCATTACTTTG
>JBJOKO010000141.1:0-7072 GCA_046046035.1 Bacteroidota bacterium
CTCAAAAGATTTTATTTCTTTGGATGAATTGAGTGACCGAGCGAACATTCGGTTTTCATTGAAAAAGAATGGCGAAGTAGTTCAATCAGGTCAAAGCAGTGATATGATATTTTCCTTTGATAAAATCATTGAAAATGTTTCAAAGTATATGACTTTGAAAATTGGCGATTTCATTTTCACGGGCACTCCAAGTGGAGTTGGACCGGTTAAAATTGGTGATGTACTAGAGGGTTATTTAGAAGAAAAGAAAATGTTTCGTGTGGTAATCAAATAGACTTTGAATTCATAACTCTAGTCTGAGTTCTGATTGATTCTTTGTGGAGTTGTTCCAAGTATTTTTCAATAAATTCTTCTGTAAGTCCCATTTCACGCGCCCATTCGGAGCGTGATTTAATTACCTCTTTCCATCTATCGAGTTGAAGGATAGTAACGTTATTTTCTTTTTTGAATTCACCAACAGCTTCTGCGATTTTCATACGTTCGCCAAGCAGTCGAATGACTTCTTCATCGATATGGTCGATTTTTTTTCGAAGGTCAGCGAGTTGGTGAGTGAAGATTGCGTTGTCGGTGTCGTTATTTCGAACGTAGAGGCTTGTGAGGAGTTCTACTAGTTTTTCTGGCGTGATTTGTTGTTTCGCGTCGCTCCATGCTTTATCGGGGTCGATATGGCTTTCTAGCATAAGTCCATTCATATCAAGGTCCATTGCCTTTTGAGCAACGGAGATGAGAAGGTCGCGACGGCCGCTTATGTGACTTGGGTCACAGAAGAGAGGGAGATTTGGGAATTGAGCTTTCAGTGCGATAGCAATTTCCCACATTGGTTTATTTCTATAAATAGATTCTCCGTAGTACGAGAATCCTCTGTGAATAGCGCCAAGCTTAGTAATACCTGCGGCGTTTATCCTTTCAATTGAACCAATCCAAAGTTGGAGATCTGGGTTGATTGGATTTTTTACAAGAACGGGTATGTCCACTCCTTTGAGGGCGTCTGCAATTTCTTGAACACTGAATGGATTCACTGTTGTTCGTGCGCCAATCCAAAGAATATCAACTCCATGTTTGAGGCAGAGTTCAACGTGTTGAGCGTTTGCAACTTCGGTAGCAGTTAGTAATCCTGTCTCCTTTTTTGCTTTTTTAAGCCATTCTAAGCCTATTTCACCAACACCTTCAAAAGAATTGGGGCGTGTTCTGGGTTTCCAGATTCCCGCTCGAAGTACATGAACTCGATTTGTGTTCGCCAGTTGACGCGCTGTTTCGAGGACTTGTTGTTCTGTTTCCGCGCTGCACGGTCCAGAAATGAGGTGAGGAAGTGAATTTCCGGGCCACCAAGATTCTAGTGACTGAATATTGAGTTCTATGTTTTGATCTTTATTCACGTATACGAAGGTAAAACAGAGGAGGGGCGGAATGGTTTAAAATGATTTTGATGGGACTTTCAAAAAAAAACCTCTCCGATCGGGAAAGGTCTTTCAAAATCTTGAGTGACTTAGGGTCACTTATAATTTCTGAGGAGTGCCCTGGACTGGACTCGAACCAGCACATCTTTCGAAATACGCCCCTCAAACGTACGTGTCTACCAATTTCACCACCAGGGCAAAGTTGTTAGCTTATGAAGGAAATAGGGCAGTTGCCTGCCCTATTCCTTCTGCTTGTGATCCCGCTGGGACTCGAACCCAGGGCCCATACATTAAAAGTGTATTGCTCTACCAGCTGAGCTACGAGATCGCGTTTGTTTTTTGCGGGCGCAAAGATACGTATCTTTCCATAGATACAAAGTGATAATTTACTTTTTTTTAAAAAGTGAGGAAACATAGGGGTTACAGAGGGGGCTTTTTTTTGAAAATATTGCAGAATCAATACAACTGCTGACGTAGTATTGTAGTCAAGTACTATGAAACCAATTTTTAAAACCATGAGAAGTCTTGTAATAATGTCGCTTTTTGTTGTTTGTTCGACCCTCAGTTGGTCACAGGAAGTATCAAGCGCTGTGAAATCTGCAATGAAGCCAACGGAACTAAAGGGGCTTTCATCAGATGAAGTACTGTGGCTCAACTTTCTAGCTGAGAATATGGCGGTAATACAAGTTGCACCAGAGAAATCTGCTGGACTAGTTGATTTTTCTACTATATCAAGGAAAGACGGAAGTCCTAATGATGTGACTGCCATTGATGTAGCGACATTCAATCCTTTACAATACAACTTGGATATCCTTCCAACGACAAATCAGTATTTCCGTCTTGGTAATACAGGAAAGGTGTTGATGGTCTATTCAAAAGAAAGACTTGATGTTTTGTTCGCTCGTTACAAAAAGAACCTAACCAGCAAATAATAGCCAAAATGAAAAAGATATTTTTAACTCTATTTGTTGCGGCTATTAGCCTTGTTTCATTTTCACAAGAAGAGCCAATTGGCGGAGGCGATATTAATGGGTGCCAGTTTTTCCTAGTGGATAACGGACTGAGTGCTTCTGATTACGGTCCAAATGAAAATTCTGAGGCAACAATTTGCCCAGATGGTAGTGGTGAAACAATCATCAATTTATACTTCGCTTCATTCAATCTTGGATTGGGTGACTTTTTGACTGTTTATGATGGTAGTGATACAAGCGCGCCTTCTCTAGGCACTTATACTGGAAATGATTTACAGTCTCAGAATTTGACGTCAACCAACTTAGAAGGATGTTTGACTGTGGTGTTTACATCTGATGGAGATGCAAACGTGGGAAGTTTTGGAGCTGAAGTTAGTTGCGCTCCCCCATGTATTCGACCATTTTCTATAGTTACAACAAGCGAAACAGTTGAAGATCCAATTCGAATTTGTGTTGGAGAAGAAGTGACATTTGACGGATCAAGTTCAACATTTGCCCCAGGAGCTTCATTGGCATCTCATTCTTGGGATTTTGATGATGGTGTAACCGATAATTCTTCATGGCCGACAGTGACACACTCTTTTGATACTCCGGGAGCATACATAGTTCAACTTTATCTTACAGATGACAATGAATGTAACAGTGCAAATCTTCCTGATAAGCTTATCTATGTGGCGACTGACCCAACATTTACAGTGGCTGCAGATGATTATCAAGTATGTATTGGTCAAGAAGTTGAGTTGACAGGCGCAGCGGCTCCTGTGACCTGGACAAGTTTGCCTGATGCAAATTTTGGTGGTGCTTTGTTTATTCCTGATGATCAGTCAGAATGCTTTTCAAGTGAATTGTTATTTTCTCAGTTCGAACCAGGTGCAACTCTCGATGATGAATTTGATCTAGAAAATTTCTATATCAATTTTGAACACTCATTCATGGGTGACCTTGTAATCACATTTATTTGTCCGAATGGACAAGCGCTGGTTGTTCATAGTCAGAATGGTGGTGGTACCTTTTTGGGAGAGCCTATTGATGATGATGCAAACTTGGATCCTGGAGTGGGATATGACTATTGGTGGGCACCTGATGCTACCAATGGCACTTGGGCAGATAACGGCGGCGGAACACTACCTTCCGGAACATATGAGAGCACATCTTCTTTTACTGATTTGTTAGGATGTCCTTTGAACGGCGCTTGGTCAGTAGAGGTGTGCGATATGTGGGGTTCGGACAATGGATTTATTTTTGACTGGTCAGTTAATTTCAATCCAGAGCTTTATCCTGATCTAATCACATTTACCCCTTCAATTGGTGCAGGTTGCGATTCAACATTCTGGTCGGGTAATTTCATCACGAATACATCAGCAGATTGTAATGGAATTACGATCGTTCCTACTGCAGAAGGTACTTTTACTTATACTTATACAGCTCTTGATAATCACGGTTGCACATATACTGAAACTGTTGATGTAATGGCTTATCCAGGTCCGATTCCAACTGCAGGTCCAGATGCTGTTTTCTGCGGCGAACCAATTACTTTGACAGGATCGGTTACGAATCCTGTATCAGGTATTTCTTATGTTTACGCATGGACTCCAACTGAACCTTTGACGAGCACAACAAATGCGAGCACTACGGTGGATGATTTGGATGTGACTACAGATTTTGTTTTTTCTGTTTATCCATCAGCGGATCCAAACTGTTTGGTTCGTGATACAGTGAATGTATTTATTCCGGAGATTCCAGAAGCTTTGCCACTTGATTCATTGCAGTTTTGTGATGGAAGTCCAATCTTGTTGGATCCTCCATTCTTTGATATGGACTTTGATTACAATTGGACCTACGCTGTAGATGAAAATGGTGTTCCAGTTTATTATGGAAATACCGGTTCAGTATTGCCAGATCAAACTGGATACTATGTTGTAGAGACCATTGAACCAGTTTGCGGATTCTCTTCTTTGTCGCCATATTTTGTGACTGTAGAAGTGTGTGATATTATTATTCCAAACGTGTTTTCTCCAAATGGGGACAATCAAAATTCATCTTTTGAGATTTATGGATTGGATAATTTCCCGCGCAGCACAATGCAGATATGGAATCGTTGGGGGAAATTAATGTACGAAAGTGAAAACTATTACAAGCAATGGTCTCCTTCAGAGGATGAAGCTGCAGACGGCATTTACTATTACGTTTTAGGAATTAATAAGCCTTCAGGAATGGAGTACCACGAAGGTACGGTTACTATTCTTAGGAAGTAATTAATATAATTGTTGTTTCTTTGTACTGAATTAAAAAAGAAAAATGAAATTGAAGTCAGCTATTTTCAGGACGTTAGTATTGGTAACGTCTTTCATTTGGGCAAGTGCAATGATCGCACAAACCGCAACTGTTGCGCATTCATGGCAAGAATATGACGTCCTTAAAGCCGCAGGCAACGAAGTGGTTATGGACATGTCGGTCTATTCTACCAAAAAAGTTCTTACCAAAGTTTGGTCTGCAAAAGAATTGGAGGAGCAAGAAACGGCAAAATTGCTCGGTGGCGGTAGTTCAGACGATTGCAATTGCTTGAAGCAAATTGACAAAACGTATTCTATCGTTCCGATGGATGGTTATGACGCTCCAGAGTACCGCAATGATGATGCTTCATCACCAGTAATTGACCTACCATTCACTTTTTGTTTGTACGGCACTAACTACACATCTTGCTATATTAATAATAATGGTAACGTTTCTTTCGGATCTCCTTATTCAACATTTTCTTCTAGTGGATTTCCGAATAGTGACTTCGTAATGGTCGCTCCATTTTGGGCTGACGTTGACACTAGACCAGCTGAAAGCGGTTTGCCATATTACAAGATTACAGATCATTATATGATCGTAATCTGGGATCATGTTGGTTATTTCAGTAACCAAACTGATAAACTAAATACTTTCCAGTTGATCATTTCTGATGGAACAGATCCAATCATTCCTAACGGAAATAATATTTCATTTTGCTACGGCGATATGGAATGGACAACAGGTAGCGCTTCTAGCGGTGTAAATGGATTTGGTGGTACACCAGCTACTGTTGGTGTGAATGAAGGTGATGGTGTTAGTTTCATGCAGGCTGGTCGTTTCGACCAAGCTGGCAGTGCTTATGATGGACCAACAGGTGGAAACGATGGCGTGTCATGGTTGGATAACCAAATCATTCCAATCAATTCATGTGATGCTACATCTGGAAACTTGATTCCAATTGCCCCAGTTCTTACACTTTGCGATACTATTTATGTGTGCGCTGGAAATGCAATCGATCTTCAGTTCCTAGGTCCTGAGGTTGATCAATCATTGACCATAACATACACAATTGATAACCCAGATTCTGGACTTGAATTCAATCCAGTTATTAATGTTGGAGCTTCGCAGTTGAATATCAACGCACCAGTTGGTATTCCTGATGGTGCTTATGATATTGTTGTGACTGCGACCGATAACGGAACTCCAGCTCAATCTGTAACGCTTTATTATACCATTGTCGTTATTGCTTCTGCACCTCCAATTACAATTTTTGGTGTGCCTGCAATTTGTTCAGGGCAGTCTACAAGTTTATCCATTAGCCCTGGATACACTAACGTAGAATGGAGCACTGGATCAGCTGCAAACCTTATTTCTGTTTCGCAACCAGGAACGTATACTGTTACAGGTAATCTTGGTGGATGTGATGCAGAAGGTAGCATCGTAGTTGAGACTTTTGATATCGCTGCACCAACAATTTCTGGTGAGCCATTGATTTGTCCAAATGACCTTACTACATTGACAATTGACAATACCTACGAAGAGTATGATTGGAGCAACAATGCCTCTACATCTACTATTGATGTTGGACCTGGAAATTACAGTGTTACTGTAACTGATGAAAACGGATGTACAGCTTCTGATAACATTGTGATTAATGGTTATCCAGCTGTTACTGTTGGAAATGACGCATTGATTTGTGATGATTTGTTGGCTAACCTTAGCGGCAATGATTTGGCTGGTGCGTGGACGTATTCAAGCCAAGATGGCACAGTAGAGTTTACTGATATCCAGGACACAGATACTTCAGTAGAAGTGGAAGATTTCGGAACGTACACATTTACATTCACGGAGTCTCAATGTGGTACTACTGATCAAATGGAATTGACCTTCTTGCCTTCACCAAACTTCACTTTGACAGATACAATAGGTTGTATGGGAGGACAAATTGTACTTAACCCTGCTGGATTGTTTGATTCTTACTTCGATTGGGAGTGGACAAATGATGAGTCAACAAATGAGTCATTGACATACACAGTTGTTGATGCTGATTCATTGTTCTCATGGTCTGCAACAAACGCATGTGGAACTGATCAAGGTTCATTGCATGTATTCGGTGAAGTTTGTGAGATCATTATTCCAAACATCTTCACACCAGATGGGAAAGGTAAAAACGAAGGATTTACAATTTTTGGTTTAGATAACTTCCCAGGAAGCACAATCTTGATCTACAACCGTTGGGGAGATTTGGTTTATGAAAAGACCAACTATTACAACCAATGGAAGCCTTCAGAAGACGAGGCTGGTGATGGAGTTTACTTCTACATTTTAGGAGTAAAACGCCAAAGTGGAATGGAATACCACGAAGGCACCGTAACCATTATTCGAGGAAATTAATAGTTTATAAAAATATTGGGAAGCCCTTTCAAA
>JBJOKO010000142.1:0-6973 GCA_046046035.1 Bacteroidota bacterium
GAAGACAACAGGGTCATTATCGCGGATAGCCGCTTTCAAAAGACCTTTCGCGTCATATGGATTGCTTGGAGTGATTACTTTCAAGCCTGGTACGTGTGCATAGAATGACTCAAAGCTTTGGCTGTGAGTTGCCGCAAGTTGACCTGCCTGTCCGTTTGGACCGCGGAAAACGATTGGCACATTATATTGTCCACCAGACATCTGAAGCATCTTAGCTGCAGAGTTGATGATTTGGTCAGCCGCCAAAATAGCGAAGTTCCACGTCATGAATTCAACGATTGGACGCAGTCCGTTCATTGCTGCGCCGACAGCGATACCAGAAAAGCCTAGCTCAGCGATAGGAGTGTCGATGACACGCTTAGCACCAAATTCATCTAGCATTCCTTTAGAAGCTTTATAGGCTCCGTTGTATTCTGCTACCTCTTCCCCTAGAAGGAAAACGCTTTCATCGCGGCGCATCTCTTCAGACATCGCTTCGCAAATTGCCTCTCTAAACTGAATTTCTCTCATGTTTTTTCGAATCTGGGTGCGAAAATAAGCAAAGGTTGGTGCAACAACATACGTTTCGTAATTACTTTCGCATCCCGAATATACAATTTGATAAAATGAAAATACTCGTTTGTATCAGCAAAGCTCCTGATACCACCTCAAAAATCGCGTTTTCAGACAACAATTCTAAGTTTGATGAAAACGGTGTTCAATTTATTGTGAACCCTTATGACGAGTGGTACGCCCTTGTTCGCGCCCTGGAGATCAAAGAAGCTCAAGGCGGTCAAGTAACTATCATTTCAGTAGGTGGTGCAGATTACGAACCGATCATCCGCAAGGCTTTGGCCATTGGCGCTGATGATGCTGTTCGTATTGATGCTTCCGAAAGCGATTCTCTTTTCGTAGCAAAACAAATCGCAGCTTATGCTAAGGCAAAAGGCTTTGATATGGTAATGTGCGGAAAAGAAACAATCAACTACAACGGTTCTGTTGTTCCAGGTATGATTGCCGAACTACTTGATGTTCCTTACGTGGCTCTTGCAACAAAACTTGATGTGGCGGGTAACACAGCTACAATCGAGCGCGAAATCACTGGTGGTATCGAAGTAGTAGAAGTGAATACTCCATTCGTTCTTAGCGCGGCTAAAGGAATGGCTGAACAACGTATTCCAAATATGCGTGGTATCATGGCGGCAAGAACAAAACCTCTTGCTGTAGAAGCTGCTGTGACTGCTGATGCTTCGACATCAGTGAAGGCATACAGTCTTCCTCCTGCTAAAAGTGCTTGTAAGTACATCGATGCTGAAAATGCAGGTGAACTTATTCGTTTGCTTCACGAAGAGGCTAAAGCTATTTAATCCACCAATTAAAGATTCGAATCATGTCAGTATTAATATTCGCAGATCATCACAACGGGAAATTCCCAAAAAGCAGTTTCGAAGCTGTTAGCTACGGAACAAAACTAGCTGAAGCGCTAGGCACTACGAGCATTGCACTAACTGTCGGCGCTATCAATGGCGATGGTGGATTAGGAAATGCAGGTGCTTCTAAAGTCCTTAATGCAACAGCAAATACATCCGACTCTCAACAATTGACAAGATTGATTCTTGCTGCTGCAGCTTCTGTTTCAGCAGATGTAATCATCTTCACTCATGATATCACAGGAAAACTAGTTGCTCCTCGTGTAGCAGCTCGTCTTGACGCTGGTTTGGTACCAGGTGCTACTGCCCTACCTGATGTTTCATCCGGATTTGTAGTTAGAAAAAATGTATTCTCAGGAAAGGCAATTGCTGATGTAGCCGTGCACACTGCGAGCAAAGTAATCACTGTTATCCCAAATTCATTTAGCGTAATTGCAACAGGCAATACCGCACCAGTTGAAGCTTTCAGCGCTGACCTTGGTGCTGCCGGTATCAAAGTGAAAGAAGTTCGCAACGAAGAATCTGAAGGCGGAATTCCACTTCCAGAAGCTGAACTAGTAGTATCTGCAGGTCGCGGTATGAAAGGTCCAGAGCACTGGGGAATTGTAGAAGATCTTGCAAAAGAACTTGGTGCAGCAACAGCTTGCTCTCGTCCAGTATCAGATATCGGATGGCGCCCTCACCACGAACACGTGGGACAAACTGGTATTACAATTCGTCCAAACTTGTATATCGCTATCGGTATCAGTGGAGCTATTCAACACCTTGCTGGTGTGAATGGAAGTAAGACAATTGTCGTTATTAATAAAGATCCAGAAGCACCATTCTTCAAAGCAGCTGACTACGGAATCGTAGGAGATGCATTTGAGGTGTTGCCTAAACTTATTGATGCCGTTAAAACATTTAACGCATCTAAATAATTTATTTTCAAAGTGCCTTGCGAACTGCAGGGCACTTTGATTTTTGAATAATCAGCATTATATTAGACCTCCCGTAGAGGCTTATGAGCAATAAAATAGAACTTCAAATCGCGGATATAGCGCCTAGCGGAAGCTCAAGCGGCGCGTATGCGATGATTTTAGCAGAAGTTGACGGCCATCGCCGTCTTCCCATCGTAATCGGAGGTGTAGAAGCACAAGCTATAGCCATCGAATTAGAAAAGATGACTCCTAGTCGTCCCCTTACTCACGACCTTTTTCGTAGCCTTTCAAATGCCTACGATATCGATATCGAAGAAGTTCTTATCTACAATCTTGTAGAAGGAATTTTCTTTGCAAAACTCATCACTACATTGGGCGGAAAAACTGCCGAAATCGACGCCCGCACAAGCGATGCCGTTGCTATTGCTGTTCGTTTCAATTGCCCAATTTTCTGCGAAGACTTTATTCTTGAACAAGCTGGTGTAAGCGCGGATGACGTGCCTGCAGATGAAAATGAGAGTGAAGAATTCGAAGAGGAATTGCAAAACATTATCAAAGAAGATGAGCCTTCTGGAATGTCAATTGACGAACTCCAAAAGCAACTTGATCTTGCTCTTGAACGCGAAGAATACGAAAAGGCTAGCCGCCTTCGAGATGAGATCAATAAAAGAAAAAGCGCTTAATTGCTCTTTTCTTCTTTTCTTGCGCTCCACTAAATGACCTTTTAACCAAATTACTCATGGAAAGATTTCAAGGACTCCTCGGAGTTGCCCTTATTTTGCTTATTGCATTTTTATTTTCCAATAACAAAAAGAAAATCAATTACCGACTTGTAATCTCAGGGATTCTTCTACAAGTAATTATTGCCGTTTCCATTTTAAAAATTCAACCTGTGACCTGGTTTTTCCAGCAAGTAGGAAAAGGAATGGAAGGCATCGAACACTTCGCTCGTCAAGGAGCGGGTTTTGTTTTCGGAGGAATAGTAGCAGATACGCCCTCAGGATTTGCTAATTTCAGAGAAGGTGGATTCATCTTCGCCTTCAGCGTTACTTCTACAATCATTCTCGTTACTGTTCTTGTTGCTGTCCTTTATCACCTCGGTGTGATGCAAAAAGTAGTTGCTGTTATTGCTAAGGCAATGAATTTCATCATGCGCGTGAGCGGTGCTGAAGCCTTGAGCAACGTTGCGAGTGCATTTGTTGGACAAGTAGAAGCCCAAGTAATGATTCGTCCTTATTTAAAAGGAATGACCAAATCAGAATTGCTTGCAAGTATGAGCGGAAGCTTGGCTTGTATCGCTGGTGGAATTTTGATTGTATATGCGAATATGGGGGCTAAAGCGGAATACTTGATTGCTGCCAGTTTGATGGCTGCTCCAGGAGCTTTGGTTATTTCTAAAATCGTTTTCCCTGAGACAGAGGAAAGCGAAACTATGGGAAAAGTAAAACTTGAAGTAAAAAGCTCTTACAGCAATTTGATTGATGCAATTAGTCATGGTGCAGCTGATGGAATGAAAATATCAATAAACGTGATTGCAATGCTTATTGGTTTTATCGCCCTCGTAGCCTTGATTAATGCCGGCTTGGGTGCTATTTATCCAGGTCTTTCACTCGATTCAATTTTTGCACAAATATTCACACCAATGGCATGGGCTATGGGTGTTCCGATGCAAGATGTTGGCAGCGTAGCAACACTTCTTGGACAAAAATTAACGATAAATGAATTCGTAGCATTCAGCAATTTAACAAACCACAGTGTTCCAATTATTTCTGAAAAAGGGATGTTAATTGTGAGTATTGCTATTTGTGGATTTGCTAACTTTAGCAGCGTAGGAATGCAGATTGGTGGTATTGGAGAATTAGCGCCAGAACGCAGAAAAGACTTGGCAAAACTCGGTCTTAAAGCGCTATTGTGCGGTACTCTCGCTTCATACCTTTCAGCAACTATCGCTGGTATTTTAATGGGCTAAAAATCTTTTTAAACATGAAAAAAGTTGGAATAATCATGGGGAGCAAAAGCGACCTTTCTGTAATGCAGGAAGCCGCTAGTGTTTTAGATGCATTCGGCATCCCTTATGAAATGACTATCGTGAGCGCTCATCGCACTCCAGAGCGAATGTTTGATTACGCTAAAAATGCAGCAACACGCGGCATGCAGGTAATTATAGCTGGTGCCGGTGGTGCAGCTCATTTACCTGGAATGGTAGCTTCTATCACTCCGCTTCCCGTAATAGGTGTGCCAATCAAATCATCCAATTCAATTGATGGTTGGGATAGTGTACTTTCCATTCTTCAAATGCCTGCAGGTGTTCCAGTAGCAACTGTGGCATTAAACGGAGCAAAGAATGCAGGTATTCTTGCGGCACAAATTATCGCCTCTTCAAATCTTGGATTGCTTGAGCAAATCAAGGCATTCAAAGAAGATTTAAAAAACAAAGTGATGGATACAATGGAACACGACGGTACCATTATCCTTTAATCACAATCATATAGAATCATGTTAAGCATTGATCCGAAGACATTACCAGTTGCAAAGGTGCATAGCTACTTATTAGGAGCTATTGCCCCAAGACCAATTGCATTTGCAAGCACATTAGATGAAGAAGGAAATCCAAATCTTTCTCCTTTTAGTTTTTTCAATGTCTTCAGCGCGAACCCTCCTATTGCAATCTTTTCTCCAGCTCGAAGGGGTAGAGACAACACAACCAAGCACACGTATGAAAACGTGAAAAAAGTGAAGGAATGTGTCATCAATATCGTCAACTACGATATGGTGCAGCAGATGTCACTTGCGAGCGTGGAATATCCAAAAGGAGTAAATGAATTTGTGAAAGCAGGCTTCACTCCTATTGCTTCTGAAGTAGTAAAACCATTCAGAGTAAAAGAATCTCCAGTTCAATTGGAATGCATCGTAAAAGATGTTGTAGAACTTGGCACAGAAGGCGGCGCAGGAAATTTGGTGATTTGCGAAGTGGTGAGAATCCACATCAATGAAGAAATACTCGACGCCAACGGCCGTATCGATCCTGAAAAAATCGACCTCGTAGCTAGAATGGGTGGAGACTGGTATAGCAGAGCAAAACTCGGATTATTTGAGGTAGCCAAACCAAATGAAAAAATTGGAATTGGAATAGATCAAATCCCAAGTGACATTAGACTTTCAAATGTGCTTACAGGAAATCATCTAGGTCAACTAGGCAACATAGAAGCCTTGCCAGATGAGACTTCTGTGAATGAATATAAACTTACAGAATTGGCAGAACTCTTCATTGAATTTGAAGATGATGCTAAAAAATTAGAGACAGCCTTGCACCAAAAAGCGGCATCTTTTCTCAACGAAGGAAAGGTGAATGACGCATGGCTCACCTTGTTATCGTTCAATAATTAATTTAGATAGTGAAATGGAATTAGTAGGAAAGGTTAAAGTGATCTTCGATGAAAAATCATTCGCAAGTGGATTTACAAAAAGAGAATTTGTAATTACTACAGAAGAACAATACCCAAATGACATCATGTTTGAATTGCTCAAAGAAAAAGGAGCAATGGTAAACGGACTTAAATCAGGCGATCGTGTAAATGTGAAATTTGATATTCGTGGTCGCGAATGGCAAGGCAAATATTTCAATTCATTGGTTGCTTGGAAAGTTGAAGCAGTTGGTGCAACGGCAGCTCCACAAGACGACCAATTGCCTCCGCCTCCAATGGAATCGTATAACGATCCTATCGAGGACGATCTTCCTTTCTAAGTTCTAATTTTGACGTGATTCAAAATACTTCATGTACTTGAGTCCGTCTGAGACATAGTAAGGACTGTGTGTTCGAGGTTTACCTGAAAGGGGAAAACGTTGCCCTGTGTTGTGATAGTGAAAAGCGTCTTTGAATTTTTTCTTTCTAAGAAAATGACCATATTCTTCCGCTATCCACTTCACTCCTATTTCAGCCGCATCGTCCTCATGACGAAGTTGATCTACCAAAACTCCCAATGGAATAGCTTTATATCCCATGAGTTGAAAAGGTCCCCAACTAGTAGCAAGGTTCTCCATACACCCATCGTCACAATTAGCTAGATGCTTCGCATAAATATTTTCAAGGCGGTCTACTCGACCGCCTTTTACTTTTTCCAATTTTTTCAGAATACCTGGCTCATATCGATGACCTGCGGGCTTTTCTCCACCGCATTCTAAAACAGTTAGGGCCATGAGATATGCATAGGGAACATTATATTTTTTAGAAAGAAAAAGCATTTCCTTTTTGTAATTCTTCTCCGTCCATTCCAAAGTGCTCATGCCTTCTGGACGAGGATTGACGGGAAGTTCAATGCCGGCCACATCTCTGATATACTCCGCTAAATCATATCTAAGAGTCCAAGCCCAGTACAATCCGAGGATGATAATGCTCCATAAAATTGCTTTACGCAAAAGCTTCTTTTTCATTAAAACCAAATTACACTTTTCTGTCGTTATTTTGGTGAACAGAAAATAAAATTATGCCTGTAAACAAATATGCCCTTTTGCGCTATCGTATCATCGACAGGTGTCTAAAAAATACTGCTCGTCCTTTTCCGTCACGTGAGGACTTGCGTTCAGCCTGTGAGGAAGCGCTTTACGGAAGCGGCGGCGACGCCATTTCGTTGAGCACCATCGAC
>JBJOKO010000143.1:0-6953 GCA_046046035.1 Bacteroidota bacterium
CAACACATCTTTCCGCTCTTTGAGTGCATTGAATACGTCTTGATTTAGGTGGATTTTCTCGAAGGAAGTTTCTTCATACTCGAGAACATCCAAACAGGCTCCTGAGACTTTCCCCGTATTCATTGCCTCTAATAGAGCACTTAAACTAACAACTAAACCTCTTGAAGTATTGATCAACACGATTGACTTCTTGAAAGAATTGAACCAGGTATCTTTCGCGAGGTACTTGGTTTCTTCGTTTAATGGAACATGCAAACTCACAATATCAGCTTCATCAAAAATGCGTTGCATTTCGACTTGCTCTACTCCATCCAAATTATTCAAAGACTTATATTTATCGTAGGCCAAAACTTTACACCCAAATCCCTTCAATCGTTGACTGAATGCGGATCCCATCATGCCGTGGCCGATGATTCCAATTGTTTTTCCTTCAATTTCCCAACCGCGATTTTCTTCTCTTCTCCATTGATAATTTCTAACTTCTGTGTCTGCATTTTTCAAATTATTTGCAAGCATCAAAAGCATTCCAATAGCATGCTCACCCACTGCAGTTCTATTTCCTTCGGGAGAATTGAATACTTTAATCCCAAGCTCCGCACTTGCGACTAGATCAATGTTCTCAAGCCCGCTTCCAGAGCGAGCTATGAACTTCAATTCTTTGCATTTTGTAAGAAAATCTTTGTCTAAAGTGAATCGACTTCGGATCACAATACCATGAATTCCGGAGCAATCAATATCACTTTTTGAAGTCTTGTAATCATGAATGCATTCGCAACCAAGGCGTACTAGTCGTTGTTCTAAAACTTCATGTACACTATCTAAAAAAAGAACTTTCATGATCAGTGAAGTAAAATATAATGGCCAATAGAGAAATAAATGATAAGGCCAAAGATGTCGTTGAGGGTTGTAACGAAGGGCCCCGTAGCAAGAGCGGGGTCGATCTTAAATTTATTGAGCGTCATTGGAATCCATGTTCCAAAGAAGCTTGCGAAAATGATTACGCAGAATAGAGCGATGCTCGCGGTAAGTGAAAGATGATAATCAATTTGGAATAGCATGCTCACACCGAAGATGATTAATGAGCAAATAAATCCATTGAACAATCCGACACCAAGTTCTTTAAAAAGCTTTTGTCCGAGTGTTTCATCCAATACACTTTTGTTTGCCAATGCCTTTACCACAAGAGCGGCAGATTGGACACCGACATTCCCTCCCATCGCGGCGATGAGTGGCATGAACACAGCCATTTGAGGATTTTCGGTAATATCAAAAACACCGATAATATTGGCAGAAACCATTCCTCCCATCATACCGATGAGCAGCCAAGGCAAACGTGCACGAGTGAGTGCGAAAACAGAGTCACCAGACTCAACGTCTTCCGAGATACCACTTGCCATTTGGTAATCCTTGTCGGCTTCTTCTTGGATGACATCGACGATATCATCGATGGTGATTCTTCCAAGTAGAATACCTTGTTCATTGACCACTGGCAAAGCCACAAGGTCATATTTTTTCATGATGTTGGCCACTTCTTCTGCGGGAGCGGAAGACAACACCGATCTCACTTTTACATCTTTGTACAATTCGCCAATGGTAGTGCGCATACTCTCACTAGCGAAAATCATTGTTTTGACACTTAATGTTCCGATTAGTGTTTCCTTCTCATCAATCACATAGATTGAATAGATGTGGTCCAAATCATCTGCTTGTTTGCGCATTTCACGAATGGCTTGCGCTACAGTCCAGTTTCTATTTACACAGACCATCTCCGTTCCCATCAAAGCACCAGCGGTGCCTTCTTCATAGGTCAAAAGATCGATCAGATCACTTGCTTGTTCTTCGTCTTCGAGCAGGGCGATGACCTCTTCTTGCTTTTCTTCAGAAAGTTCAGAAAGTACGTCAGCAGCGTCATCCGAGTCGATATTCTCGATGAGTTCTTCTGCGATCTCGCGGCTAGTAAGACTTGAAAGGAGTTTTTCACGGACGTCGTCATCGAGCTCGAGCATTACCTCGGCTGCAAATTCTTCGTCAAGTATTCGGTATAAATAGACCGCCTCTTCCCTTCGCAGCTCGTTGATTAACTCAGCGATATCCGCGGGGTGTACATCTCTTGTTACTTCGTGAAGTGTGGTATCCTTGCCATCAGCAATCCATTCACGAATCTCCGAGAGAAGCTCTTTGGTAAGATTCCATTGCATAAGGGAACGGGACTATTCATCGGTGAAAATTCGAGTTGCAAAGGTAGGACAGTACCCAAGAAATTGTTCTCTTGAACAAAAAAACTTGAGAATTCCTTAACCTTGATTGTTGCGTTCGCGCCACGACTTGTACTTTTTGGCAAAGAAGGCGAGCAAAAAGCCTATTCCTACAAGCCCTACAGAGCCCCAAACCCAGCTAACGCTATCCTTCATTACCACCAAAAACACAATAGAAACTAGAAGGAGGGTTCCTACTTCATTCATCAATCGCAAATAAAAAGACTTGAATGCTGCGGGTTCTGTTTGAAGTTTTTTGAAAATCTTATGTCCGTATACCTGATAGATCATCAAGCAAATAATGAAGAAAAGCTTGAGATGCATCCATGGTTGCTCCAACCAAAAAGGTCGTAAAACAAGTAAGGTTGGACCTAAAATCATGGTCAATACACAAGACGGCCAAGTGATGATATACCAAAGTCGTCGCTCCATCAAAGAAAATTGGTTGAGCAAAATACTTCGTTCCGGTTCACCCTTCGCTGCTGCTTCTACATGATAAACAAAAAGTCTAAACATGTAAAACAGCCCCGCAAACCAGGTTACTATAAAAACGATATGGAGGGCTTTGATTACTTCGTACATACGCTTCGCTTTTGGATTTCGGATTCCGGATTCCGGATTCCTGATTTCGAAATTCGGAATCCGAAATCAGGAATTATAATTCATCTAGTGTCTTTTTCTTTTTACATCTTGCGATGGAGCTAAGGTAGAGATCGATGTTGTTTTCTACTAGAGAAAGTCTTGCGGCCATTTTGAAGTGGTCGATTGCCTCGTCGAAAGCGCCTTGCATTTCACTTGAAATACCCAATTCATTGTAGATACCTGGTTTATCAATACCAGGAACCAACAATGCTTTTTGAAGCAATTCTCTTTGCTCATCATACTTTCCGAGCGTGCTCAGCAGGATGGAAGTATTGAGATAAATTGGTGTGTAATTCGGATCGTATGCTATGCAGCGCTTATACATGTCTTCAGCCTTCGCGTAATCCTTGTATTGGGTTTCATAAATCCAACCTAAGTGATTGTAAGCCCGACCATAATCAGGTGCTTCTACAAGAATAATCTCAAGAGTAGAAATCGCTTCAGTGATTTTCTTCTCCTTAATCAGGGCGTCTGCTTCAAAGAACAAATCGTCCAAACGTTGTTGTTGCAAGAAATCCATGCTACAAAGTTAATCAATCCACAAGTTTTTTACATTTGATAAAAACTCACAGTAATGTACAGGCTCTTTTCTGCAACTCTTTTTCTTTTTGCTTTCGCATCGTGCTCGAATCTGACTAAAAACCAAGTCCAGCCCAATTTGGATGATATGTTGGTGATGCGCAAGGAACAAATGGCCGCTGCTCCTACTCCACCGGCCATTACCAAAAACATTATCATTTCAAGTAAAGAAGACCTTATTGGATATTGGGTTGGCTTTATGCAGAACATTGATTCGACCGAAGCAGTGATCGAAGAAGAATATTACGAAGACAATAAAATCAACCTCTCTATTGATTCGATTCAAGGATCCAAAGCGTTCGGTCACTCTGTGATTGAAGGAATTGAAAGACCATTAAAAGGAACCTTTAGTCAGATACAGGATTTGTATTCTTTTCAAATGCAGCAGCCCGGCGACGATAAATTTGATGGAACGTTTCGCTTTACTATTTCAAATAGCGACAGTCTCATTAAAGGAAGTTGGGAACCGTTCAATACCACGATTGAACAAAACCTTGCGTTCGAACTCAGCAAACAACAATTTCAGTACTCACCAGAATTAGAACTTGACGAATATTCGAGGTATTACGATGATACCAAGACTAAGCCTATTGAATATGGACAAGATGAAGAAACGGGTGAAATCTATTATGATGATGCCTATTTCATGACCACAGAAGATGTCACGAAATTCAATCCTTCAAAGAAAGAATTGAAAAAAGAAGATGTTGAAAATCTAAAACAAGCAGACATTTTTATTCTTAGAAATTCTATTTACGCTCGTCACGGCTATGCCTTTAGGAATAAGCAATTGAGAAGATTTTTCTCTTATCAAGATTGGTACGTTCCGCTTCATACACAGATTGGATACGCACTAACAGATTTGGAAATAAAAAACATTGATTTGCTGCTCAGATACGAAGAGCACGCCGAGGCCTACTTTGATGTATTCGGAAGATGATTTCTACCAAATACATAATACAAGTACTTTCCTACTCTGCACTGTTTTTCTTTGCTGTTTTGATGCTGCAAATTACATTGCAGTACATCCCTCTAGACTTGGATGTTGCATTCCTTAGAATCAAACAAGATGTAATCTCTTATCGATTTTATCAAGTCGCTTTCTTTACGCATGTCTACACCAGCATGTTTGCATTGATAGCTGGCTTTACACAGTTTTCATTGAGATTCAGAACAAAAAACAAAGAGGTACATCGTCTATTTGGCAAGGTATATATAATCGTCATTCTGGCGCTGAGCGGTCCTTCTGGACTGATTATGGGAATATTCGCAAATGGAGGAATTACTAGTCAAATTGCATTTGTAGTGCTTGCCATTTTGTGGTGGTGGTTTACTTTTAAAGCATTCATTCTCATCAAAAAAAGAGACATCGAAAGGCACAGACAATTCATGATTCGAAGTTTCGCTTTAACCTTATCTGCAGTCACATTAAGGCTTTGGAAACTAGGCCTTACCAATACTATAGACATCAAGCCTATGGACGCATATCGCATTGTGGCGTGGCTTGGGTGGGTTCCGAATCTCCTAATTGCTGAGATGTACATTCGGCTGCGTACATTTGGCCAATGATTCGACCGACACGAATATTGATTATCCGTTTGAGTTCTATGGGGGACATAGTGCTTACAACCCCTGTCATTCGTAGACTTAAGCTTCAACTCGAAGGAGAAACTGAAATTCATTTTCTTACTAAAAAGTCGTTTGTTCCCCTACTCGAAAGCAACCCTTACATTACAAAAATCCATGCGATGGACAAGACTGTTATGGAAGTGGTGCCTGAGTTGATGGAGCTCGAGTTCGATTATATCATCGACCTACACAACAACATTCGCAGTCGTATCGTGAAGCGAAAATTGAAAAGTCTTGCCTTCACATTTGATAAATTGAATATTAAAAAATGGCTTTGGGTTAATCTCGGAATCAACAAGATGCCCAACGTACATATAGTAGATCGTTATCTCGATGCCATTAGCGCATTCTCAACAGAAGACGACAATAAAGGATTGGATTATTTCCTTCCAGAAGGCACGTCAATTGCGCGTTTCAATCTACCTGAAAACTACATAGCATTTGCGATTGGCGGTGCACACATTGGCAAAAGAATGGATGCCGATAAGCTCATATCTATTTGTAAAAAAACCAATCATCCTATCGTCTTGCTTGGTGGAAATGATGATGTAGATACCGCACAAAAAATCAAAGAAGCTGCACCGGCCGTTATTAATCTCTGCGGACAGCTTAGCATTCACGAAAGTGCTTTAGCAGTGAAAAATGCACGATTGGTAATCAGTGGCGATACAGGATTGATGCACATCGCTTCTGCTTTTACCAAGAAAATCATCTCCCTTTGGGGCTGCACCGTTCCTGGCCTTGGCATGTATCCGTATCGACCGAATGAATCGTCGGTTATGCTAGAACCGCATGGGCGTAGCAAAAGACCTTGTTCCAAATTAGGAAACAAGTGCAAATACGGATCTGACAATCGTTGTATTCAACAGATTGACGAGTCAGAAATACAAGGGGCTATTGAAAAGCTTTGGAACTAGCTAAAAAGCGCTTTTAACTCTGTCGCTTCCTCAGGCTTCATTTTTCCTGCAAGAATCAAACGCAATTGACGGCGGCGCAAAGCACCTTCATATCTGCGTTTTTCTTCTTCCGTTTCAGGAACAACCTCTGGAACATCGATGGCATTTCCCAATTGATCTACCGCTACAAATGTGTAGATCGCTTCATTGCAAATAGTGCGTTGTCCTGTAGTATTGTGTTCTACAGACACCTCCATATAGACTTCCATTGAAGAGCTGAAGGAACGAGAAACTTTAGCTTCAATCGTTACGATATCACCAAGTTTGATTGGGTGTTGAAATGAAACATTGTTTACAGCGGCAGTAACTACGATTCTCTTGCATGCGCGGTGAGCGCTAATTGCAGATATGATATCCATCCAATTCAGTAACTGACCTCCCATCAAATTACCCAATGTGTTGGTGTTTTCTGGCAGCACCATGTGGGTAGCAATTGCCAATGTTTCCTTTGCAAGAACCTGTTTCTTCATGCTGCAAATGTACGCAGTGAATTCATTCGAGGCGTACATTTGGGGCATGAAATGGATTGATACCCACGCCCACGTTTACTTGCCACAATTCGATGAAGATCAGCAAGAGTGGATTTCACGGGCGAAAGACGCAGGATTGGAAAAGATTTATCTTCCCAATATTGACCTTGAAAGTGTACCGCTTATTAGCGCTCTTTGTGAAAAAGACCCAGACTTTTTTATTCCTATGATGGGCTTGCATCCCTGCGATGTGAAGGATAATTACAAAGAAGTATTAGATGAAATGCGCGCCGCATTCAACAATCAGAAATTCATTGCTGTTGGAGAAATTGGCATTGATCTTTATTGGGATAAAACAACGCTTCCAATTCAGATAGAGGCATTTAAAGAACAAGTCAACTGGTCAATCGAACTAGGTTTGC
>JBJOKO010000144.1:0-6895 GCA_046046035.1 Bacteroidota bacterium
CAAACTGTATTACGCGAAATGCCCGGACAAGAAGAGTTATTACAAGCTTGTAGATGAGTTATCTTTCTCAACAAACAAAGATTCCTTCCGTAAGTGGATTGATAATGGCGGGAAGTAGCGGCAGTTATTGAGGGTTCAGACCCTTGGAGGGTGCGAACCCTTCGGAATTAAAAAAAATGCACATTTTTGAAGAAAATATTTGTGAAATTGAAAAAACGTGTATTTTTGCCATCCCGAAAGGGAACGACCTCAATACGGATCGGTAGTTCAGCTGGTTAGAATATCGCCCTGTCACGGCGGAGGTCGCGGGTTCGAGTCCCGTCCGGTCCGCAAAGTAAAACACCAAATCATGAAAACCCTTTAGAACAGAGATTCTAAAGGGTTTTTTCATGTTCAGCAGTTTCATTTCTTTCAGTTTTACACCTCCATTCGGATACCAAATCGGATACCATTTTCAAATTTTATTATGGTATCCTACTTCTGCTGAAACCCTTGCTGCTATTGGGTTTGAGCCTCATTTTTGCTTCTCAGAATTCAACTCTGGTATCCTCCATTCGGATACCACAAAATCCCAATTATCATGAAGAATACTTTTACGATTCTGTTTTTCCCCCGTAAGACCCGCTCCAATAAAGATGGCGAGCATCCAATCTATGCGCGGATCACTATCAATGGGGAACGCCTTGTAGTAGCCACTAAACAGAGCATACCGCCGGCCAAATGGAGTTCAGCGTCAGGTGCTGCTAAAGGACATCAGGAAGATGCATTGCGGATCAATTCCTATCTGGAGGCTTTCCGAAAACAGCTATTCGACCACTACACGGAAATGCTCAATAGGGGAATTCCGGTGAATACGACCACGTTTAGGAAACAAATGCTCGGTGTTAAAGATGAACAGCAAACCATCGTCGAAGTCTTCATGAAGCATAACGAACAGATTGAAGCAAGAGTTGGCTACGAGTACGCAAGGGGAACGGCTGTGAAGTTCAGAAGTACATTGAAACACGTCCGCGAATACATAACCTACCGTTATAACCGTACCGACTTACCGTTAAGCCAGATAGATCACGCCTTTGTTACAGAATTTGAATATTATCTGAAGAATTCAAAAGGATGCAGCCACAATTCCGCGTTGAAATACGTTAAGCTCTTCCGTAAGATCATTCGTCAATGTCTGGCACATGGTTGGATGCATGTTGACCCTTTCGCAGGATATAAATCGAAAGTGAAGCATGTAGAACGCGATTTTCTCACGAAGGATGAACTAAGCGCGATAGAGAACAAGGTGTTCTCAATTCCCCGTCTGGAATTGGTTAAGGACATTTTTATTTTCAGTTGCTACACTGGTATTGCCTACATCGACATCAGTAAACTGACCAAAGAAAATTTATTGAAGGATGAAGATGGCGCACTTTGGGTAAATCTGTTACGAACGAAAACACAAACACGATCTCAAATTCCGCTCTTACCAAAAGCACTTGAGATTGTAAAAAAGTATGAATCTTATCCGGTCAACAACAATCTCAACCGGTTATTGCCCACTTTCTCCAATCAGAAAATGAACGCATACCTGAAAGAAATTGCTGACTTGTGCGGAATAAGAAAACATCTTACCTTCCACGTAGCCCGACACAGTTTCAGCACAACAGTGACGCTTACGAACGGTGTTCCATTGGAAACGGTGAGCGCAATGTTAGGGCACAGAAGTATACGCACTACACAGATTTATGCCCGTATTCTGAAAGTGAAGATCGGAGAGGATATGAAAGCGCTACAAACCAAACTTGCTGCAAGTGGCTAAAAAGAGAAATATAATCAGCCTAGTCAAAGTACTTGATGAGTTGAAGTGCTCTGTATTTGAAATGTATGGTAGAGAAGGGCAAAAACTACTAGCGAATACCAAGAAGCATATTGCGAGTATAACAGCTGCAAGAATCGAAAAGGAAATTGGCTCGACGGTGATTAATGAATGGGAAAGTGTCAATGAACGATTCTCGATTCGTTGCCAGGACGATTACCTGCAATGGATGAATAGAGAAGTTGACGAGCGTATAAAGAAGGGAACTCTCGAGGTTTTTCTCGCTAAGCAATCGCAAGAGGAATGTTCAGCTTGGCGAAGATTAATTACAAATTGGAACTTGATACACTCTGCTTATATCGCGTTGCTGCCCGCGGAAACATTGACACATTTTGATGCTTACTGCGAGCGACAATATTTTATTAATAAGTCAAAAACTGATCCTTACGGACACCCGATAATTGCGAACACGCAGGAAGAAACGCAAGCGGATATACACAGCGGTTTGCAAAAACTAATTCTGCGGAAAAAGGGGAGTCTAAAATCCGCAAAGCCAGCAATAGTGTTTTCAAGTCTCATTTCGCGGAAAGATTGGTTATTCATGCTCAAGCTACTTTCGGGAGAAGAGTATCTCGATTATCAATATGTTGACCAGGATGCATTATTGAATGAATGGCTTGTACATCATTTGTCTTTTAATCAGTACGACATGAATTTTCCGCAAGCCGGCTCCTTAAAGTTGAAATGGAACGGACAGCTGATGGCATTAGCAGAATGGCTGATGCTGTTGCGGAAAAAGCTGATACATTATTCCGGAATCAGTAATGCAAAGTTATTGAAGTGGGCGGACGAAGCCATTGAATATAAAGGAGACAGATCAAAGTTGGTTCACGCCATCTCCAAACTCAAGAACTATAATGCAAAGTTTTTTACCTGCGACGTCACAGCGGAAGAATTTACGTTTTCAATAAACTACAATGTGCGATTAAGTCGCAAAGTGAAAACATAGAAATCAAGTAGAAAACATACAGGTGTGAAAATCTGCCAGCGTGAAACGCCTGTTCTATTTTCGTCGTGTTCAAAACAAGAAACATGGCGGACATTCCTACCATTGAGGACATTAAGCGTTTGCTTGATGCAACGAAAGATCAGATCATCAATGAGCTTGAATCACGGTTGAAGGTTGCAAAAACGGAAGCATATCCGGAATGGTTGCGTACTTATCAGGTAAAAAAAATGCTGAATGTGTCTGACGCAACCCTGCACAATTACCGGATCAATAATATTCTCACTTCACAGAAGATAAGAGGAAGCCATTTCTACCTGAAATCAGATGTGCTAAAACTCATGACCAATGGAAAGTAGTTTACGATTATCCCATAGCACGACGTGCAACTTTTGTAAGAGAACTTTCTTGGCAAAACGAAAAGACGCGCATTACTGTTCGAACACATGCCGACAGAAAGCATATCTCATTCGCCGAGCAGAGCAGGAGGTGAAATACCAATTGCAGGATCACAACTTGCGCTATCAGCGCTTAAAAGCGAAGGGTGCCGCAGTAACTAACGGGCAAATTCAATTTGCGCTGAATGAACTGAAGGAACTTACCGAAGGTTGGTGGTTTCGAAGATTGCCTTGGAATAACAAAGTTCGGAATTATGTGGAAGATGATTTGTGGTTTTCCGTTTCTGACTTGAGTAAGCAAGAATCAAATCAACAAAAATGATACAGGAATCTTGAGGTTAGTTCAATGATGACCAAATTCACACGCGCGTGGCCACGCCATTTAGATTGTGTATAAATTTCGCAGCAATTGAATACGAAAAAAGGAATTAGAAAATTGATCTATAACTTTACTTCGCTGCGAAATCTCCATTATTCAAGGTCGATTTTTTGTTCGTTTGTGCAGTCCAAGTTGGTGACATAGATATGATTTTCTTGATAAATAGTGTTCGCGTTAGCTCCTGTTAGGCGAAAGTTCGCTCTTTCCCAAATAATATTTTGTCCATCTCCTGAAAATTGAAAAGACCACCAAAATTTACTATCACACGATGGTGTAACTCTCGAAGTAACATTACCAACAATATCTGTTTTATAAACACCTCTGCGCGTCACCCAATAAATGAAACGTGAATCAAGCCAATATGCTTCAATGATAAATTCACCTTGAGGGACTTCAGCGACCAAAGTTTGAGTTGACGAGTTTATATCATAATACGCTAAATATTCACCCGACATCGAAGAAATCACGGAGCACAACTTAGTTTCATCAGACGACCAATCTCCGTAATAGAACAGGAATTCTGGAATAGTGTCAACAGGTATACCATTTGAGGCTGCAATTAATGTTTGATTATCCCATGAGCAAACAAATTTGTCACCGGATGTATTCCACCTTGGTCCAAGATGCGTACCTGAAAATGTGAGTTGAATTAAACTATCTCCATCGCTTTTTATTTTCCAAACTTGATTGTCAGTCCTGCGGAAAATTATCCAGCCATTTTGATGCCAATCCGGAACTCCCCAGACATTCGTAGTTAAAACTTGATCGAAGCCTGTTGAAATAATATGTTTTCGCAACTCGGTTGAGGAATTGTTCAATTTGTCCTCTCTTACATAGATGAACTCGTCAGAATTGAGAGGATTATATGCCGGTTCTCGAAATAAATAATCTGCATATTCGTATTGAAATCCGAGCGGAGAAGACGAGGTGCCAAATGAATAGCACTCGTCTTGCTCCGGTATCGGCAAATCTCTCTCGCATGATGCCAAAAACATCACAATGAAAAAAATGAAGATGGATCTGCTACTGTGCATTATTGTCAATAATAATCTTCTTCCGCACAACCGTACTGTCCGTTTTCATTTGCAGCACATAAATTCCTTTCGCTATGCCCGCCACGTCCAGAATTTCTTCATGATACCCCGTTCCGTAATTTTCTCTTTCCGCTACAAGCACTATACGCCCAGCCGCATCGTACAATTCCAAAGTTACGCTACCTGACTCAGTAAGAGTAAATCCAGCAGTGAGCATACTATTGGCAGGGTTAGGAAAAACAATCAACGTATTATCCAAAGTCTGTTCTGATTCCGTGACACCTACTGAACTCGGATCTTTCGTGTAGATGGTTGCAGCTACTCTTGTCCCCGCAGGAAAGCTGGTCGGTAACCAATAGCTCACCGATTGGCTATTGGCTAAGTTAAACCAGAAGTGGTATACATAAGTTTCTATTACCAACTGAGTTGACGAATAGGAAACCAAATTGCAATACATATCTGTAACAAGTGGACTTCCTTGACCAAATCCAAAAGTAGAAGAAGGTCTTACCCACACATCAAGTATCTGTTCGTTGGGGCCAATATCATTAAACGTTAAAGTATGAGTGACCCGATATACATCTGAAAGAAACGTACCTACAGGAACTCCTTGATAGTTTTCGCTGTTCACTACGGTAGCATTTGAGCTAATTTGGGTAGGAGAGATTACGGAATTAGTGACATTGGTAGAATTAGAATAGTGGTGAATTTTATAGCCAGGTTGAATGGCATCCAAACATGCTCCTGCATCAATTCGACCAGCACCAGTATATTGGTCTCCACCAACCACACACGGAGGTGCAACAACATCAATTGCCGTGCGTGTTATTATGTTCTCAACATCCTCCGGCGCCAAATTTGTCCATGAAGGCGTAGGCATGTTGTAATTACTTACCATCAGAGCAGCAACTCCTGCTACATGTGGGGTAGCTGCGGATGTTCCAGTAAATGAACAGTCTGAGTTAGTGAGAGATTCAGTTGTTCGAATGATTTGAGAAGTTCCAGGCGCTGCAATGTCAACGCTTTGATAGCTAGAAGAATAAGCGTCACTTCCCGGTTGACCGTTCTGATAGTTTCCGTCTATGCTTGTCGATCCAACGGAGATAACTTGCGGATCATAATAGCATGATGGATAGTTAGCGGTTGTATTACCATCATTTCCTCTGGCGGCAATAATGATAACGTCATTGTCGTGCGCAAATCGAATTGCATCTCGTAATAACTGCGACCCCGTCGTTTTCCAACTATTGCTCATAACCTGTAATTCAAAACCTCCGAGTGATTGGCTTTTGGCTCCATCAACGATCGCCTGATTGACGAGATTCAAGCTCGTTAAAAAACCTACGTCATTAATTACATGACAATCATATAACGTTACTCCAGGATTTGAGGTTGTACCATCTCCACCTGCAATACCAGCGACACTAGCATTGTTATTCCGATAAGCCCCTACAATTCCTGCACAATTTGTTCCGTGTCCATTGTTGTCGAATGGAGGAGCGAGTGATCCTTGCGCAACATAATCATACCCACCCGCTACTTTGCTTCCATTTAATTCATCATGTGTCTGATCGATTCCGGAGTCAAATATCCCTAGTCGAACAAACGGTTTACCAACTTCAATATCCCAAGCAGTTTCAACGTTAATATGTGCATTCGGATACGTTGAGGTTGGATGGAGGCTGGCTTGTGTAGTGCCATACAAATTATCATTTGCTGACGCCAGCGGATCAATGATTGACATCACTTCTGCATACCAAATATTTGGTTGCATTTTGTTCAAAATTTCAGCGGCAGTTGTGTCATTAATTCCAGAAGGAAATATTCTAAATGCCGCCCAAAAAGAAGGAACACGAACATCTTCCCCTAATCGCGATATGGAAATGGTGTCTGTTGTCAAGAGATTTGGAAAAATCTTAGCCATTTTCCATTTCGTGACATCTGTACCGAGCGCCTGATTCATCATAAGAATTGTTGAAGGATTTACAAAATCTCCTACAATACCAAATACAAGATCCGTGTTATTGATTGCGCTATGATTAACCACGTTTGGATCAGGTGAAAACCTTATCGTTACTTCTCCGGTCACATATTGGTTTCCTTGATAAGTGCCAACTGTCACCGGAGTTTCCATTTTTTCATATTTCACTGTGGTATATTGCTCACCAGTGGTTGTTGATGTTTTCCCTGAAATATAAATATCATCACCGGTTACATTTACATCAAATGCTCTATCCGAACCGTTGTTAGTTCCGGAGAAATAATCTTCCCACTGCTTGT